>CAJMEI010000010.1 GCA_905212395.1 uncultured Christensenella sp.
CGTTTACGATAAAAATTTCAACAAATTGCAAAGAGTAATTTTAACCGATAACGAACTTCAAAAGGGAAAAATCGTAAGGGAAGTTTTACTGTCGGCGTCGGGGGAAGTAGAATTAAACGATAAAGTATCGGAACTAGACGAAAAGTATTTAAAAGAATATTTCGGAGATAAAATATTATTCGGCAAAGGTTATTTCACGAAAAGCGTTGACAAAAAAAGTATTTAATAATAGAATTAAAAGACAACCGAAAAAAAGAGGAAACTATGGAAAAACAATCGGAGAAGGTTATTTATAAAGCTACCGCCGACTTAACGGGGGTAGCTTTTGCGGAGGAGCTTGGGGGCGACGTTTTAAAAAATTTGTCTGTAGTCAAAGTAAACGGAGTTTTGCAAGACGCTACCGATTATATAAATAAAGGGGATAGCGTAGAGTTTCTTTCTCCTTCCGACGAAGAAGCTTTAAAGGCGTTAAGACTAACGTGCACGCAACTGCTAGCGCACGCGGTAAAAAGTTTGTTTCCCACCTGTAAGCTAGGCGTTTGCGGAATAAAAAAGGACGAATTTTTTTACGATATAGATTTCGTTACTCCTATTTCGGAAGAAGATTTACCCGAAATAGAAAAAGAAATGAAAAGAATTATAAAGGCGGGATTTTGCGTTGAAAAAACATTGCTCGGTAAAGCTGAAGCGATAGAAAAAATGTCCGAATATTCCGAACTTTATAAAATTAGGCTTTTAGAGAGTTTTCCTGCTAAAGAAAAGGTTAAACTATATAAAATAGGCGGATTTTCCGATTTGTGTTCGGGTCCGTTGGTTTACGCGATTAAAAGTATTAAAGCTTTTCAGCTAAATTCCATTGCGGGCGCGTATTGGAAAAACAACAATAAAAACAAAATGCTTACCCGTATATACGGCACGGCGTTTTTCAAAAGAAAAAATTTAAACGAATATATAAAAACAAAAAGAGAAGAGAGCGAAAAAAACTACGCTAAGATTTGTAAAAAGTTAGGATATTATTATTCGGACGATAAAATTGGCAAAGGTTTACCGCAGTTTTTGGAAAAAGGGTATAAGGTTTTAAATATACTCCAACGTTTCGTAGAAGACGAAGAAGAAAAAAGAGGATATACTTTTATTAAAACTCCTTGTATTTCTAAAGCCGAACTATTTGAAATTTCCGGACAATTAGGACACTATAAGGATAAAATGTACATAATAAATTCTTTTGATAGCGATAAAGAAGATTACGTTTTGCGTCCCAGCGCCTGTCCGTTTCATTATAGAGTTTTCGCCTCTTCTTTAAAAAGTTATAAAGACCTTCCCGTCAGATATTCGGAAACGGCAACGGTATTTCGCAAAGAAGCTTCGGGCGAAACCAAAGAACTTATTCGTTTAAGGCAGTTTACCGTTTCGGACGGACATACCTTTATGAGCGAAAATCAAATAGAAGACGAGTTTGAAAAGAGTTTGGATTTAACGCAGTACGTTTTAAGAGCGATAGGGCTTGAAAAGGGTGTTTATTACGTTTTGGAGACGACGGACGCTGAAAAAGGTAAAAGTCGTTCTTCGATAGAAAAATGCGAAAACGCCGTTAAAAAAGCGTTTGAAAATAAAGGAATAGGCTATATTAAAAATTCGTCGCAATTAAACTCAGACGGCGTAAAAGTAAAAATTTTTAATAGGTCTTATTACGGTAAAGAAGAAGAATTATTATCTTTTTCATTTGATTTTCAAGCGGGGAAAAATTTCGGACTTTCGTATATAGACGAAAAGGGAAAAAAGAAAAATCCCGTAGTTTTGCATAGAAGTTCTATCGGTTGTTACGAAAAAACGCTGGCGACTTTAATAGAAAGATATTCGGGAAATTTGCCTTTATGGCTCGCTCCCGAACAGGTAAGAATTTTATCCGTGTCCGAAAAATATTGCGAAAGCGTTAAAGAGTTGCGTTCCGAACTTGTAAAAAATAATATAAGGGCAACTTTTGACGTGAGAAATGAAAAAACCGGTAAAAAAATAAGAGACGCGGTTTTAGAAAAAGTACCTTACGTTCTGCTTGTTGGCGATAAAGAAGAAAACGGATTTTTATCGGTAAGAAACGCGTTCGGAAACGTGTTTAAAATGACTAAAGAGCAGTTTATTCAAAAAATATCGGAAGAAAGCGTGAAAAACAAATAAAAAACAGTTGACAAAATTTTATTCGTTTGGTAATATATTTGAGTAAAGTAGAAGCGGAACTTCTCGCCGTACGCAAAAAAGTAGTACGGGCAAATAGATTTTTACGGTTAAAAGTATAAGTCGGCTTGCAAAGTTCTGTTTTGCAAGTCGTTTTTTTACGGCAAAAAATAAAAAAATAAAGGGAAATAAATGGCTGAAAAAGAACAATTTCAAATCAACGAACAAATTACCGATAAAGAAGTAAGGGTAATCTCGCAAGACGGGGAACAATTAGGCGTAATGCCCATAGAAAAAGCGTACAAATGCGCTGAAGTAGCTGGGCTTGACTTGGTTAAAATTTCGCCAAACGCAAATCCTCCCGTATGTAAAATTATAGACTACGGCAAATTTAAGTTCGACAATCTGAAAAAATTAAAAGAAGCCAAGAAAAACCAAAAAACGGTAGAAATGAAAGAAATTTGGCTTTCGATGACTATCGACGTAGGCGACCTTAACGTAAAGGCAAAGCAAGCAAGCAAGTTTTTGCAAGCGGGCAATAAAGTTAAAGTGTCTATAAGAATGAGGGGCAGGCAAATAGCTCATTCAAGCATCGGGCTAGACGTTATGACAAGATTTTTCGAATTAGTCAATACCGTTTCGGTTATGGAAAAGAAACCTATGTTCGAAGGAAGAAGTATACTTATGATACTTGCGCCTTCCAAGGAAATAAAAAAATAAAAATGGAGGAAGAAATATATGCCAAAAATGAAATCACACAGCGGTGCAAAAAAACGTTTCAGAGTTACGGGAACGGGTAAGATAAAAAGAGCTCACCAAGGTAAAAACCACATACTCAGCAAAAAGAACACCAAGAGAAAAAGAAGATTGAGAAGCGGAGCTTACGTATCCGTAACCCAAGAAAGAACGATTAAAGACAGTTTAATTCCGTATAAGGCATAAGGAGGCAAAAAATGCGTATAAAAAGAGGTGTAAACGCTGTTAAAAAGCGTAGAAAAATTTTAAAACAAGCAAAAGGTTATTTTGGGGCTAAAAGCAAGCTTTACAGAGTAGCAAGAGAAGCGGTTATGAAATCTCTTATGTATTCCTACGTTGGAAGAAAAGCAAGAAAGAGAGATTTTAGAAAGTTATGGATTGCAAGAATTAACGCAGGTTGCCGTCTTAACGATATTTCTTACAGCAAATTTATGCACGGTTTAAAACTTGCGGGCATCGGACTTAACAGAAAAGTTCTTGCCGACATGGCAATAAGCGACCCCGCAGGATTTACAACGCTCGTAAGTCAAGCAAAGGCTAAACTTAACTAATTTTTAAGGAGTGTTTAAAAGGCACTCCTTTTTATTTTAAAAACTTTGTAATCATATTTCAAAACTGTTTATTTGTGAATTTTAGTCGTATAAAAATCACATATAATAAAGGTAAAAATGGTAATAACTTCGCAAAAAAACGAAAGAATAAAAAAAATAGCCGAACTTAAAGAAAAAAAAGGCAGAAGGGAGCAAAACGCATATTTGGTAGAAGGTGTAAAAATGGTAAAAGAAGCATTTTTATACAATCAAGAAGTTTTATGCGTAATAGGTAAAAAAGAATTTTTATCTTCTCTTCCCGCATTTAACGGCGAAATAATAGAAACCGACGATAAAGTTTTAAACTATTTATCTTGTTGCGAAACTTGTCAAGGAATAATGGCGGTTGTAAAAATTCCGAATTCAACAGCCGAACAAGGCGGAATATCCGTTCTTTTAGATAGAGTACGCGACCCCGGCAATTTAGGTACGATAATAAGAACGTCGGTAGCGGCAGGGGTTAAGAACGTATATTTATTAGATTGCGTAGACGCTTATTCGCCAAAAACCGTCCGTTCGTCCATGAGTGGAATTTACGGTGTAAATTTAATTTCGGCGGATAATAAAGACGTAGAAGAAATTTCAAAACAAACTACCATGATATGCGCCGATATGGACGGAGAAAACGTTTTTAAAAGCGATATAAAGGGCAATTTTTGTTTATGCATGGGCAACGAAGCCAACGGAGTAAGCGACTTTATAAAGGAAAAATGTAAAAAAACAGTGAAAATTCCTATGAAAAATAAAATCGAAAGCTTGAATGTGGCGGTAGCTTATGCTATAATAATATATAATTTGTTAAAATTTTAATATAGAAGGATAAAATTATGTCAGGACACAGTAAATGGGCAAACATTAAAAACAAAAAAGCAAAGACAGACGCTGTAAAAGGCAAAATATTTACTAAACTCGGAAGAGAATTAGCCGTTGCGGCAAAAGCGGGTTCAGACCCCAACACGAATTCAAGACTTGCGGACGTCGTAGCGAAAGCGAAAGCCGCTAACATGCCTAACGACAACATTAAAAGAAGCATAGCCAAAGCCGCAGGGGAACTTGGCAACGTAAATTACGAAGAACTTACTTACGAAGGGTACGGAATAGGCGGTAGCGCGGTAATAGTAAAAACGCTTACCGACAACAAGAACAGAACTGCGGGCGACGTAAGACATATTTTTGAAAAGTACGCGGGCAATTTAGGAACTAACGGTTCTGTATCGTATATGTTCGATACTAAAGGCGTATTAGTCGTAGAAAGAACGGTGTCTTTAGACGAAGACACTATGACGGAAATGGCAATAGATTGTGGCGCGGACGATATAATCGTTTGCGACGATAGTTATGAAATAAGAACTGCTCCGTCCGAATTTTCCGCAGTAAGAAAAGCTTTGGAGCAAAAGGGGTTAACGTTCGTAGAATCGCAAATTAGTATGATTCCTAATAATTTCGTAGATTTAGACGAAAAACAAACTGAAACTTTTGAAAAAATGTTAGACGCTTTTGAGGATAACGACGACGTGCAAGAAGTATTCCATAATGTCAACTTGCCCGAAGAAGAAATAGAAGAATAATAAAAGCGGAATAATCCGTTAAAAAAATAAAAAAAGAACTAATTTGCTATAAAAATAATTAGTTCGCTATAAACTAAATTGCGTTCAAGCGTTTTTTATGGGTAAAATAGGAGAATATGATGAAAAAAAGAATTATAACCGTAATATTAGCTATAATGCTTATTTTTTCAACTAGTTTGATCGGCTGTGAAGACGGTTCGACAAAATCTAGTTCAAAATCGCCCGAAATTTCTTCGTCATCGTCGTCTTCCTCGTCGGTTTCTATGAGAAATCAATTAGAAGCGCAGGAAAGCGAAGATATAAGTTATATAGATTTATCTAAAAATTTGTCGGAATCGGAACAACAAGAAGTCGATAGTTTGTTTTTTAAAAACGATTTAACAAACGACGGAGCAGACCCGTCTTGCATTTACGATGAAGCAAGTGGGAACTTTTATATGTATACGACTGGTTTATACGCCAGAAAAAGTACCGATTTAATACATTGGGAAAAAAGTTCAAGGGTATTTACTTACGCAGAAAACACTTGGGTAAGCGGATATCAGTGGGCGCCTGCGGTTATTTACGATAAAGATTTAGGTAAATACCTTATGTTTTACACGGGTTCGGTAAAATCGCAATATTACGCGATAAATTCTATTCCTACAGGCATAGAAACGGGCAATTCGTTCTGCGTATGTATGGGCATTTCCGATTCTCCGGAAGGACCTTTCGTTCAATGGACGGGTACTGTTCAAGGCGGGACTTATCAAAGCGGCGCGACTTTTTCTTCTTACGAAATAACGGGTAGCCACACTTTTATAAATTTTGAAAGAATGAAATACGCTAGTCCTATTTATTACCCTTACGAAGGCTTTATAAAAGTTATCGACGTAGAGCCGTTTATAGACCCCGTTACGGGAGATAAGTATCTGTATATGTGCAGAGATTTAAACACCGATAAAAATGCGGGAACGCAATATCCGACGAGTAGTATTATGGTCATTAAAATGATTGACTGGTTTACCCCCGACTATTCTACCGTAAGATTGATTACCGAGTGTAATTTTACTAACGTAGGAGATTCGGAAAGTACGGGCGGAGAAGGTTCGGTAAACGAAGGGCCATACGTTATATACAACGAACAAAATAATAAATATTATTTAACTTATAGCTGTAACAGTTATTGGAATAAAACTTATCAAGTAAGGCAGGCGGTTTCGGATAGTCCTATGGGGCCGTTTACAAAAATTGCCGTAGAAAAAGGCGGAGCGGTTATTGCAACGGATGCTAACTGGCCTCATAGAGCGGGAACGGGACACCACACGTTTGCAAAAATTAACGGAGCTTTGTATATGGTTTACCATATGCACACCACACCCGATAAAGAATTTAAATGGCCTAACAGCAATAGATGTATAGGAATAGATAAAATCAGTTGGTTTAAAAACGAAGACGGCGAACTTGTAATGACAACTAACGGTCCTACTATGGGGTATATGTTATATTCGGGTAACCAACAAGGATATACAAACGTAGCGGATAAAGCTAAAGTTTACGCTTATGACGGTGGCGGTAAACAAATGTTTAGCGACAATTTATCTTATATCAACGATAATATCGTTAAAACGATGGCGAACGACGGGAAAAAGGAATTTTCCATACAGTTTCCCGAAAACGATAGGGACGACCCGACTATTTGTCTTGATTTTTCATCTCCTGTAACCGTAAGAGGTATACAAATATTTAATTCCTATTCTAATAGAACGGCTTTCGATTACGTTAAGGACGTATCGATTTTCTACTATGAAAACGAAATTTTAAAATGTAAAAAATTGGGCGAACTTACCTTCGATTGGTCTACTTACTGTACAAGCAATTTAACCGAAAGCGGTACGAAAGTATACGCTCCCGGTAACTATGCCGGCGCGATTTTTAACGAAATTTCGAACGTAGTAAGCATATCCGTTCATTTATGGCCACAAATAAACGATAAAATTTATGATTCGTGGGATAAAATTACGGGTATAGCCGTATCCGAAATTGCGGTTATAGGTAAAAACGAATAAAAAGAACGCTTAGTTAGTATAAAAATATTAGTTTGAACGATACTTATTACTGTCCAACGGCAAGTATCATAATTTTAATATAATTACGTTATAAAAAGCCGTTGTCGCTATATTTCGTCGGCGTTGCCGACGCCGTAGGCAAACGGCTGAATCGCGTCTACGGGTAAAAAGGTCGTTTTAAACGACCTTTTAATTTTAAGTTTTTATAATCAAAATAAACTTGATTAAAAGTTTTAAAACGTGTTTGCAAGATAAAATAAACTTTTTATATAATTTTTATCTACGTTTGTCAAAAAAATTTTTTAAATTTAAGTTTAATTTTATTTTGGTTGGTTATATTTTTATAAAAGAAAACTTTTTAAAAGCGTAAAAAAAAGATAGCTTTTAAACAAAAACTTATTAAACGCATTTCTAGGAGCGGATATGAAAAAAAGATTTTTAATTTTTATATCTTTATTGTTATCGCTAACCATTTTCATTTTTGGCGGTTGTAGCGGAGAAGCGAGAGTAAAATACGTCGGCGACGAAACAAATTATTCCACAATATCGGGCGATTTTGCGGATAGCGGACTTGCCACGGAATTAACGGATTCAATAAATCTAGTACTATCTTCCGATAGTTTAACTAGGACGGACGAAGGAGATTTCCCGCAAACCGAAATATCTAAACTAAACGAAAACAGACGTTCTACCGTAGAAATTTATTCTATAACGGAAAGCGGAGCAGGTGCGGGTTCGGGAATATTCGTCGGTTTTACTCCGTCGGATTCAAGCGATTTATCAAAAGGCGGAATAGCTTACGTTCTTACTTGTTTTCACGTTATAAATTCGGCGTACGGAGTAAATATCAGGGATTTAGACGGACACGTATTTTCTGCGGGGTTAATAGGCGGAGATACGGAAGGCGACATAGCTCTTTTATGGGCAAAGGTAGATTTTGCCGTTACGGTTGCAAAATTCGGAAACAGCAGTCAAACGCTAATAGGCGAAACGGTTTATGCGATAGGTAATCCTACGGGAACACTTGGCGGGACGGTTACTAAAGGAATTATTAGCGCTAAAGAAAGAGAAATTACCGTCGAAAATAAAAAAATGAAGTTAATGCAAATAGACTCCGCGATAAATCAAGGAAATTCGGGTGGCGGGCTTTATTCGGCAGACGGATATTTAATCGGAATGGTAAACGCAGGCGTTACTTATAAAGACGGTTTAGGCTTTGCAATTCCGTCCGAATCTATATTAGATAGCGTAAATAAATTAGTTTCCACTTATCAAGACGAAGCGTATTCTAGTTACGGGTACATTTCGGGTAGAGCCTCTCTCGGCGTTAGTTTAACTCAAAGTAACGATATTTTTTACTATAAATTAAACGGGACGGCAGAAACTTTAAATTTGTCTACTGCGGTTTTAGTCAATTCTTTAACAAGTAACGGTAGTTTCGGACAATCGGGAAAAATAATTGCGGGTAGCGACGTAATAAAGACAATAGAATTGGGTTCGGACGTTTACAATCCCGCTAACGCGCAAGATACTATAAATTTCATTAAATACCATGCCGAATTTAAAGTAGGTAACACGTTAAAACTTACCATTTTAAGAATTAGCGATTATTCATACGACGCGGAATTAAGAACTTACGTTTACAACGTGGAAGAAGTCAGCGCGGAAATTACGCTTTTACAACTTATATATTGTCCGCCGTTAGTTCCGCAAACGCAAACTCAAAACGCTGTTACTACGGCTAATTTTATAGAAACTTCTTGCGAGCAAGAAAACTCTTTTATAACTAATACGAATTTAGAAAACTACGTCGATTTATCTTTGGTTTTAGAGTTTAAAGGATATATAGGCGACTTTTTAGGACAAAAAGCGGTTTTTAACTTAGCTATCGTAAGTCTTGACCGAGCTGACGATAGCAACGCTTGTTTAACTCAAAACAGAAAATCCGTCGTCGAATTATATTCTTCGACGTTAAACGGCGGTTCTGCGGGTAGCGGGGTTATAATCGGCTTTACTAAAAACGAACAATCGAACGGCGGAATATGTTATGTCGTAACATGTCATCATTGCGTAGAAAACGCTTATCAAATAAATATGAAAGACTTTTACGGCAATACTTACGCAATGGGGTTAATCGGTTCGGATAAAAAGACGGACGTTGCGGTGCTTTGGACTAAATTAGATTATACGCCGTCGGTAGCTAAATTCGGGGATATTTCTTCTTTGGCTGTTCTAGACGAAGTGTACGCGATAGGTAATCCTACGGGAACGCTTGGCGGAACGGTAACAAAAGGCGTTGTAAGTTCGCTTAATAGAAGTGTAGTGATAGACAATAGATATATGGAGCTTATCCAAATAGACTCGGCAATAAACGCGGGAAGTTCGGGTGGCGGACTGTTTACTACGGACGGTTATTTGGTCGCAATTATCAACGCGGGCGCGGAGTATAAAGACGGAATAGGCTTTGCCGTTCCCGAAGATATAGTTTTAAGCGTAGCAAAAGATTTGTTAAAAAGTTATAAAGACAGCGTTTATAACACTTACGGATACGTTAAAGGGAGAGTAGACTTTTATAGCGTTATTTTTTCGGACGTAACTAATATTTTTGCGGGAACTTACGTAAGCGTAACAGATATAGACGAAAACTGTAGTTTATATAAAGCGGGATTACGCTTAGGCGATAAAATCACTGCAATCAGCAACGGAGAAAACGGATACGTTGTGGATTCGGCGGGAAGCTTATCCGTTATATTTCATTCTTACAATCTAAAAATCGGCGATACGCTAACCTTAAAGATTTCTAGAAGCGGAGAAACCAAAGAAATAAAAGCGGTTTTAAATCAGTATATTTACAAACCCGTTATAAAAACGAATTCTTAAAATTTCGGATATATAAACACAATAAATTTTACGGCGTAACTTTTCGTTACGCCGAGTTTATTATTGATTTAACTAGTTGTTTATCTTAGTTTTAATCGTTAAACTCAATAAGCTCAATCGCTAATGCTTGACATAAGAAAAAATATGTATTAGAATATATAATATTAAAATTAGGGGAGTATGGTTAGTTGAGGATATTAGGAATAGACCCCGGACTTGCGACTATGGGATTCGGGGTGATAGATTCCGTAAACGGAAAGCACACCGTAGTCGATTACGGCGTAATACTGACTTCTAAAAACGAAGCTTTTCCTAATAGGCTAGCCACAATAGAAAAAGGAGTAAAAGAATTAATAGCAAAGTTTAAGCCCGACGAGATATCGCTAGAAGAATTGTTTTTCAATAACAACGTAAAAACGGCGATAGACGTAGCGCAAGCAAGGGGAGTAATACTTCTTACTTGTATTAAAGAGTGCGGAAAACTTTACGAGTATACGCCCTTGCAGATAAAGCAAGCCCTGACGGGATACGGAAGAGCGGAAAAAAAGCAAATTCAGCAAATGGTGGCAACTTTTTTAGGTTTGAAAACAATTCCTAAACCTGACGACGCCGCCGACGCGTTAGCAGTTGCGCTAACGCACGCAAACACAAATAGATTTAGCGGACAATTCGGAATAAAATGATAGGATATTTAAACGGACAACTTTTATCTTTTAAAGAAAATACCGTGCTTTTAAACGTTAATAGCGTAGGGTACGAAATAAATTGCACGTCTTCTGCAACTGCGCGTTTAATAAACGAACGCGGTGGAGAAGTATATGTTTACACTGCCGTAAGGGAAGACGGGATATATCTTTTCGGGTTTGACAATACCGACGAAAAAGAAATGTTTTTAAAGCTCATCGGCGTTTCGGGCGTTGGTCCGAAATGCGCGCTTAGTATACTTTCTAGTTTAGGCGCAAGCGTTACGAGAAGCTGTATTTTGTCGCAAGACGTAAAAACGTTGTCGTCGGTAAAAGGCTTAGGTAAAAAAACTGCGGAAAAAATAATTGTCGAGTTAAGGGGCGGATTACCCGCAGGCGAAGTCGCGCAATCGGTATCGTCCGAAAACGAAGAAGCGGTACAAGCTTTAATATCGCTCGGATTCGATAGAAATTCTGCAACCAAAGCCGTAGGTTTAGCTGTGGAAAACGGCGCGAAAACGCTTGAAGAAGTAATAGCCAACGCATTGAGGAACGTGAGATGATGGAAGATTTTAACGGCATCGTAGACAATTCCGACCTAATAGTAAGCACGAAAACGGAAGGGGACGAAATAGAAAACGTACTTCGTCCAAAGTCGATGGACGGATATATCGGTCAAGAAAAAGCCAAAGACAATTTATGCGTATTTATGCAATCGGCAAAAATGCGCGGAGAAGCGTTAGACCACGTTTTGCTATACGGACCTGCGGGACTGGGTAAAACCACGCTCGCGCATATAATAGCCAACGAAATGGGTGTTCAAATAAAGGTAACTAGCGGACCTAGTATAGAAAAATCGGGAGATTTAGCCGCAATACTCACAAACCTTAACGAAGGCGACGTTTTATTTATAGACGAAATACATCGCTTGAACCATAACGTAGAAGAAATACTTTATCCCGCAATGGAAGATTTTTCTTTAGACTTTATCATCGGTAAAGGACCTTCCGCGCGTAGCGTACAAATTCCGCTTAAAAAGTTCACGTTAATAGGCGCGACAACTAAAGCGGGAATGTTATCCACGCCTTTAAGGGACAGATTCGGCGTAATGTTAAGGCTGGAAATGTATTCGACAAAGGAGTTAGCCGAAATAGTAAGGCGTTCGGCGGAAAAATTAGGCGCGCATATAGACGAAGAAGCTAGTATAGAGCTTGCAAAACGCAGTCGCGGTACGCCTAGAATAGCGAACAGATTGCTTAGAAGAATAAGAGATTTTTCAATCGTTTTAAATCACGACGAAATTACTTTGGACGACACTAAACTTGCTTTAAAACGCCTCGATATAGACGAACTCGGTCTTGATAACGTAGATATTAGGCTTCTTACGACCATGATTGATAAATTCAACGGCGGACCTGTGGGGTTAGATACTCTTGCAATGACCATAAACGAAGATTCTAACACCTTAGAAGACGTTTACGAACCGTATTTATTGCAACTAGGGTTTATCAGCAGAACGCCTAGGGGCAGAGTTTGTTTACAAAAGGCTTACGAACATACGGGAAGAAAATTTAAAGGGGGAAGTCAAGCGTCTATTTTCGACGCGGACGATAATAATGCTTAAAAAAAGTGATTTTTATTACGATTTGCCCGAAGAACTAATCGCTCAAACACCGTTAGAGCCTAGGGACAGTTCAAGATTACTTGTATACGATAGAAAAACGGACAAGACGGAAGAAAAAATTTTTAGAGATATAACGGAATATTTTCACGAAGGGGATTTATTAGTCGTAAATAACACTAAAGTTTATCCTGCAAGAATATACGCCCACGCAAAAACGGGCGGAAAAATGGAGATATTACTGCTTAAAAGGCTAAATTTAACGCAATGGGAATGTCTTGTAAAGCCGGGTAAAAGGGCAAAAATCGGCGAAACTTTTACCGTGAACGAAGAACTTTCTTTTACCGTTTTAGACAACGCGGAAGGTGGCGGACGAAAAATAGAATTTATCTTTAGCGGAGTTTTCGAAGATATTTTATCAAGAGTCGGAGAAATGCCTTTACCGCCGTATATAAAGGAAAAATTAAAAAATCAATCGCGTTACCAAACGGTTTACGCTAAAAAAGAAGGCAGTTCCGCCGCGCCAACGGCAGGACTACATTTCACGAAAGAGTTAATACAAAAGCTAAAAGATAAAGGCGTAAAATTTGCGGAAGTAGAGTTAAACGTAGGACTAGGGACTTTTAGACCCGTAAAAGAAGAAAACGTTTTAGAACATAAAATGCACACGGAGCATTATTATATCGATGAACAAAACGCAAATTTAATAAACGAATACAAAAAAAACGGCGGAAGGATAATAGCCGTAGGCACTACTTCGGTCAGAACGCTTGAAACGGTTGCGGACGAAAACGGATTTGTTAAGCCTTGTTCGGGCGATACTTCCATATTTATTTATCCGCCTTTTAATTTTAAGTGCGTTGATTGTTTAATTACAAACTTCCACTTGCCCGAATCAACTTTAATAATGCTCGTATCGGCGTTTTTAACGAGAGAAAAAACGTTGGAACTATATAATTACGCGGTAAAAGAAAAATTCAGATTTTTCAGTTTCGGGGACGCGATGTTACTTTTGTAAGAGCACCGATTTTACGTTGGCTACTTTGTAAGAAATCTACGGTTTTTAGATTTTTCTTAT
>CAJMEI010000011.1 GCA_905212395.1 uncultured Christensenella sp.
GTTTTCAGTAGCTACGTTAAAAGTTGCGTTTTCACAATTTAAAAATGCGTCGTCCGCAATAAATTCTACGCTTGCGGGGATATTTACTACCCTTAACTCTATACAATTTGCGAAACATCTGCTTTCTATTCTATTTAAAGTTTTAGGTAAAACTCCTATATTTATAAGACTTACGCAATTTTCAAACGCACTGTTTTTTAACGTTGTTAAACTTTCAGCCCATTCTATAGTTTGTAATTTTCTGCAATTATAAAATGCGTATTGACCTATAACCGTACACGTAGAAGAAGCAATTTTTGTAAATTCCGCGTTTTCAAAAGCAAAACCCGATATTTGAGTAACCGTTTTCCCTTCGTGTGTAGTCGGTAAAATAACAGTTCCGCTAAACTTCTCGTCGCTTTTTGCTTTTATTCCGTAAGTATCATCTGCTAAAATCGTAAACACAAATTTATTTTCATCCGTTGCCAAATCTTTTTTTCTTTTTAAACCTACGTTACACGCCGTAAGCGACAATAATAGCGAAAACGCAATAATTACGGCAACGCTTTTAAAAATTTTACGCATACTCTCTCTCTTAATTATTGATAAAATTATAATCCATAAATAGTAAATTTTTTGTCTAACAACAAAATCTTTAATTAACTTGTATTATATGTTATTTTATTTATTTTGTCAATAACTATTTAAATTTTTTAGCTTTATAACGCTTTAAAACCTTTAAAACTCTCCGCTTTTAAAGTGATTATTAAGCTAAATCCCTTATCAACGCTTTGAACGTTTATTTCGGGCTTAGAATTTACTATCATGTAATCGTTAAAAACGCTCAATAAATCGCCAAGTAACGCTTCTTTAAAATTTTCGGAAATTCCTAATCTGTCAACGGTTATCAATGAATTTAATTTGTTTAATTCGCTTTTTTTCATCTATTACAATTCCTTTTAAAAGAAAAAAACTTTTTTTGCTTATAATATTCTATTATTTTGCTTTTGTTATCAGTAATATTATTCGCTAAAACGTTAAAAACTTTGTTTACGTAAGCGCTATTGTCTTCTGTAATGCAATTTGTAAGCAAGCTATCGCATTCGGGGATAACGCCTTTAATATTACATTTTAAAATGGCGGAAACGTCTTCGTGACTTAAACATTTTCCTTCCGAAACCAAATCTCCTCTCATTCGGTTAATTATAACGGAAACGTTTTGCATTTCGTACGCCCTTAAAATGGACAAAACTTTATCGGCGTCCCTAACGCTGACGGAATACGGAGTTACAACCACTAACGCCGAATTAGACACGCAACACGCCCTATGAAAACCGCTGTCGATTCCCGCAGGACAATCGATTAAAAAATAATCGAATAAAGGGCTTAAAGTATCTATCATTAGCTTAATGTTTTGGGGGTTTATTTGAGAGTTTTCAAACGAATGAGTACTTGCCAACAAAAACAAATTAGTAATTTCAGTTTGAATAATAGCCTGTTTTAGTCTGCATCTGTTATTTACCGCGTCGATAATATCGTAGTTAATATTTCCGTTTACGGCGCAAATTGCATCTAAACTGTTAAGTCCGAAATCGAAATCGAACAAGCACACTCTAAAACCTTTTTTTGCCAAAGCTCTTCCTAAATTTGCGCAAATAGTGCTTTTACCCACTCCGCCTTTACCGCTAGTTATAAGTATAGTTTCAGCCATAGCTTTCTCCTTTTATAAGAGAATATACTTTTTTTCTTGTCGTAAAATTGCATATTTCGTAGAGTTTTGTCAAATTTTAAAATATGAAATAAATTTTTTTTCACAAAAATATTTTGCAAATAAAAAGGCGATATAAAGCTTTTAATAATTAAAAATCCTAATCGTGTTACGATTAGGACATAAATTTTTTCATATAAAAACTAATAAAAAAAACGAGAAAATAATTTCTCGTTTAAATTATTAAAGTATTTCTTTAACTTTTGCGCTCTTACCGGTTCTTTCACGTAAATAATAAAGTTTAGCTCTTCTGACAGAACCTTTTTTAACAACGTCAACTTTAGTGATTTTAGGCGAATGAATGGGGAACGTTCTTTCTACGCCGATACCGAACGAAATTCTTCTTACCGTGAAAGATTCTCTAATTCCGCCGTTCTTTTTAGCGATTACGATTCCTTCAAAAACCTGAATTCTTTCTCTCGTACCTTCTATAACTTTTACCGATACTCTAACCGTATCTCCTACGTTGAAAGAAGGAACTTCTGCTTTTAAATTTTCTTTTTCGATTTGTTCAATAATATTCATTTGACTTACCTCCATATACAAGACGTTCGTTGTAGCATGACAAGAGGACCGTCCGAGTCGAATGTTATTGTATCACACTAAAAAAAATAAATCAACTTTTTTTATACGATTTTAATAAAAATTTTATTCAAAACGCTTTATTTTGCGTATTAATTTTTAAAAAATTATTTTTTTCCTAAAAAAGAATATAAATTGCACTCTAACTTGCCGTTATACAGCTTTCTTTTTTTGCATTTTTTCCCGAATAAATTTTCAAAATCCGTAACGCTCGATAAAACGTATGCGGACCAATCCGGCAAAGTAGAAAACATATTTCCAAACGCCCTATAACAAGAAACGATTTGCTTTCTCGTCATCAACCTTTCACCGTACGGCGGATTTGTTATGATTACGCCGTGGCTATGTTTGCTTGTAAAATTACGCATATCGTCGTTTTTAAATTCAATATACTTACTAACCCCAGCTTTTTTTGCGTGATATTTAGCAAGTTTAATTGCGTTTTCGTCTATATCGTACCCATAAACTTTTAAATCTGGAATATCTAAAATTTCGCTATTCGCTTGCATTTTTATCTGCTCGAAAATTTTTATATCAAAACATTTCCAATGAAGAAAATCAAAATCCCTATCCTTTCCCGCAGGAATTTTTAAAGCGTGTCTTACGGCTTCTATTAAAATAGTACCGCTTCCGCAAAACGGGTCGCATAAAACTCTGCCCGCTTTCCAAACCGACAAATGTACCATAGCCATTGCAAGAGTTTCCTTTAAAGGGGCTTCCCCCACCAAAGTTCTATAACCGCGTTTATGAAGACCGTCCCCCGACGTGTTTAATAAAACAGTAACTACGTCTTTATAAATTGCAATTTCTATTTTAAATTCCGCTCCGTCTTCCAATAATCGGCAATTATATATTTTTTCTAGACGACTGCAAATTGCTTTTTTGGCAAGGCTTTGAATTGCGGATAAAGCGAATAACTTACTCATAACGCTTTTTGCCGAAATTATTATTTTTGCGTTTTTATCTAAAAATTTTTCAAACTCGATTTTTAAAATTTCATCGAAAAAATCGTCAAAATTATCGCATTTAAAATTAGCAAGTTCTATTTCTACCCTGCCTGCGGTTTCTAATCTTAAATTAAGGTTAGCAACGTCCCTAAAATCGCCTTCTACCATTCCCCTTCCGTTTACGAAAGGAACTTCGGGATAGCCTAATTTTTGTAATTCTCTTTTTGTTACGGCTTCTACACCGGAAGCCGACGTAATACATATTTTCATATTAAAAAGCGTGTTCTATCACGTTTACGCCTTGTGGCGTAACTTCTACGACTACAAAATCCACGTCGCAATCCAAAGAGTTTTCCAAAAGATAAATTTGAGCAAACTCTCTATATTTTTTTTGTTTGATTTTGTCCACTGCCATTGCGGGAGTTCCGAAATTATCGTTAGTTCTTGTCTTTACTTCACAAAAACACAAAACGTCTTTTTTTATTGCTAAAACGTCAATTTCGGCATACTTATTTTTTAGGTTTTTTCCTAGAATTTTATATTTTTGCTTTTTTAAAGCTTTAATGGCTAACCTTTCTCCTTTTACTCCCAAAAGTTTTTTATAAAGGTTTTTCTGTGTATCGGGCAAGGTCCTATCTCCTTTATTGCCGTAATATGTTCTTTCGTACCGTAACCCGCATTCTTTTTAAAGTTGTATTGCGGATAAATTTTATCGTATTCCGCCATAAGTCTATCTCTATAAACTTTTGCCAAAATAGAAGCGCAACCTATAGTATAAGATAACTCGTCACCCTTTATAACGTTAAATTGCGGAATATCGGTATTTAATTTTACTGCGTCTATTAAAAGTACGTCGGGTTTAATATCTAAATTTGTTACCGATTGCAACATACATTTTTTAGTCGCGTTTAAAATATTAATTTCGTCTATTTCTTTTTCGGAAATTTCGGTTATCGAATAAGCTAGAGAACTATCTATAATTTCATCGTAAAACTTTTCTCTTTTTTTCGCGGAAAGTTTTTTGCTGTCGTCAACGCCGTCTACAAGTTTAGTTAAATCCATAATAACCGCGCAAGTAACCACAGGACCTGCAAGCGGACCTCTACCGACTTCGTCTATACCGCAAATATATTTATATCCCTTTTCTAAACAATATCTTTCGTATTGTAATTTATCTATTTTTTCAGTTATTTTCTCTTGTTTTGCCATAGTTAAACTTTATATCAACCAAGTTTTCAATTATTTCGTTAAAAAATTTACAACAAAAAAACTTATTCCAAACAAATTTTTCCTATTCTACCTTTACGAAAATCGTCTATCAAGGAAGAAGCGCATCTGGCATAATCGTACTGACCGCCTTTCATCAAAAATCCCCTAGATTTACAAATTTCTTCGTAAATTTCGATAGGTGTTTTGTTAGCGTCTATTTTATATTTTTCTTCTAATTTTTGCGGACAAATTTGACTAAAAGACTTTATCATTTCTAGGCAAATCTCTTCTTTATCCAAAATATCGTCGTTAATACAACCGATAAACGCAAGGCGTCTTGCCAAGTCTTGATTTTCAAAAGACGGAGGCATAGTTCCGGGCGTATCCATAAGTTCGATTCCGTCGGTTTTTAGCCATTGCGTATTTTTCGTAACGCCGGCCTTATCTCCCGTAACCGCCTTTTTTTGACCGCACAAAGTGTTTATAATAGTAGATTTACCCGTGTTCGGAATACCTATAACCATAACTCTTAAAGGTCTATTACCTTTAAGTTTATTTCTCTCTATTTTTTCGGTAAGTTGAGTTTTTAATACTCCTAAAGCGTTACTGACCGTTTTTTTATCAGTTCCCGTAACGCTGACGGCAGACATAGACTTATTTTTAAACTCGCTTAAAAGCCTTTTTAAATCTGCACTTTCAATCAAATCGGATTTATTAAGCGCGTAAACTATCGGTTTAGAATTAAAAATAACGTTAAGCTTAAAATTTATACAAGAAAACGGAGCTCTTGCGTCGAGAACGTAAATAACTCCGTCAATCAATTTTGCGTTTTCCGTTATTTCGCGCATAGATTTGCTCATATGCCCCGGAAACCACTGAATATTTTTCATTTTTACCTCTAATAGTAGAATTTTATAAACGTAAAAAACCGTTTATTTAGCGAATTTTTAAGTTTTTAATCTTAGAAAAAAATACCGATATTTTATACGTCAAAAAAATACCGTCGAAAAACCGTCTTCACAAAACTAACGAGCAAAAAAACTATAATTATTTTTCAAGTAAATCGGGTCTTAATTTTTTAGTAATTTCCAAAGATTTTTCTGCTCTCCACTTATCTACTTCCGCATGATTGCCCGAAATCAACACGTCAGGAACTTTTAATCCCATAAATTCTTGCGGTCGAGTATATTGCGGATATTCCAGCAATCCTTCCGAAAAACTTTCTTGCGAAAGAGAATCGGAACTAATAACCCCGTCAACGTATCTTGCAACGGCGTCGGTAATAACCATTGCGGGTAGTTCTCCGCCTGTTAAAACGTAATCTCCGATAGATATTTCCCCGTCGAAAAACAAATCTAACACACGTTGGTCTACGCCTTCGTAATGACCGCATAAAATAAGTATACGTTTATTTTGGGCTAGTTCTTTTACAAGGTTTTGACTTAATTTTTGACCTTTTGGCGACGTATAATATCTAATTGCCTCGTGGTTAGGGTCTACGCTTTCTATGCAAGACGCGATAGGTTGAGCCATCATAACCATACCCGCTCCGCCCCCGAAAGGCGAATCGTCGCATTTTTTATGTTTATCAAGCGTATAATCTCTAATATCGGTAACTACAATTTCAAGTATTCCTTTTTCTACCGCTCTACCTAAAATACTCGTTTTAAGCGGAACGAACATTTCGGGAAAAAGCGTGAGAATATCAATTCTCATACAAAATTACCTCTTTGAGTTTTTCCCCGTTTACGGTTATTTTTTTATTCTGAATATCTATTTTAGGTTCTAACTGTTTAATAAAAGGAAAACTTGCCCTTTTGCCGTTATTTTCACAATAATAAACGTCAACTTTGCCCGTTGTAATATCAACGATTTTTCCTATAATTTTATCAGTGTCGGTTACTACTACGCAACCTAAAATGTCAACGACGAAAAAGCTGTCTTCTTCCTTTACGATATCTTCCCTTAACGCAAATAAGTTTTTATTTCTTAAAGTTTCGGCTTCGTTTCGGTCGGCAATTCCCCTTAAAGACATAAATAAATCTTCTTTGTTAGAGCGAATGTTTAACACTTTATATTCCTTACCGTCTATAAAAACGTTTTTTACGTTCGATAGACTGAACGCCGAATCGCAATAAGTTTTAACTTTAATTTCTCCCTTAATGCCCTGCGGTTTGGTAACCGTTCCGATTAAAAGTTTTTCTTCCATTAAAGAGCTTCGCCTTTTTCTTTTATTTCGATATTGTATTTTTGTTTGGTTTCGCTAGCTTTGGTTTTAACTAAGGTTCTTAACGCTTTAGCGATTTTTCCTTGTCTGCCGATAACTTTTCCCATATCGGAATTAGCTAAAATTATCGTTACGTTTACGATATTTTCTTCTTGATTTTCTTCAACTAAATATTCTATTTCGTCTTTTTTTTCGGCAAATTGTTCGACGATATATTTAATCATATCCAGCATATTACTTCTCCTTTTAATTGCAAATAACGGCAAAACTCCTAAAATTTAAGGAATTAAGCCGTATTTTACATAGATTAAATTTTACACGTAAATTCGCTAATTATTTCTTTTTCTTTTTGGGATTAGTTTTAGAAGGCGAAAGTTTTGCGCTTTTTTCGATAACGCCTGCGTTAATCAATAAACTTCTTACGGTTTCCGTAGGTTGAACGCCCTTTGCAAGCCAATCTTTTGCTTTGTCTGCGTCGATAACGATTTCAGCGGGGTTAGTTAAAGGATTATAATGACCGATTTTGTCAATATAAGCTCCGTCCCTAGCTTTTTCAGCGTCAACAACTACGATACGATAGAAGGGGCTTTTTTTATCTCCCATTCTTGTCAATCTCATTTTTACCATTTTGTATTTCCTCCAAAAATATTATTTTATTTAAAACGGAAAGCGGTTTAATTTACCGTTTTTCATTTGTTTCATCATCTGTTTCGATTGCTCGAATTGTTTAAGAAGTTGATTTACTTCTTGAATAGTCGTTCCGCTTCCCTTAACTATTCTCATTTTTCTGGAATAGTTGAGAATTTGCGGATTTTCCCTTTCTTTAATCGTCATAGATAGAATAATTGCTTTCGTGCGTTTAATTCTCTCTTCGTTTACGGCGTTTTCGTCTATTTTAACGTTTTTGCCTTGACGCAACATATTTTGCGGAAGCATAGACATTAAACTTCCTACTCCGCCCATTTTTTGTACCGTTTCGAACTGTTCTAAATAATCGGAAAGAGTGAAAGAGTTTTCTCTCATTTTCTTTTCCATTTTTTTAACTTGTTCTTCGGTAACGCTTTCTTGCGCCTTTTCTATTAAAGTTAAAACGTCGCCCATTCCGAGAATTCTGTTCGCCATTCTATCGGGATAGAAAGGTTCTAAATCGGTTAGTTTTTCGCCTACCGAGCAGAATTTAATGGGTTTACCGGTAACTGCCTTTACGGACAGACAAGCTCCGCCTCTCGTATCGCCGTCGAGCTTAGAAAGCACTACGCCCGAAATTTCCAAACGCTCGTTAAAAGTTTTAGCAACGTCTACCGCAACTTGACCTATCATAGCGTCGATAGTTAGAAGTATTTCGTGCGGGTGAACTTTTTCAACGATATTTTCAAGCTCTTGCATAAGCTGTTCGTCTATTTGCAATCTTCCCGCAGTGTCAATGATAACGGTATCGTATCCGAATTTTTTAGCGTGTTCAACGCCTTTTTCGGCAATTTTAACGGGATTTGTATTTCCCATTTCAAAAACGTCGCAACCGGCGTTTTTACCGACGACTTTTAATTGATTTATCGCCGCAGGTCTATAAACGTCGCACGCAACGAGCAACGGCTTTTTGCCTTGTTTTTTTAATAGAACGCCCAACTTTCCGCAAAGAGTGGTTTTACCCGCGCCTTGAAGACCGCACATCATAATAATTGTGGGCGGAGCGTCCGCTACGGTGAGTTTCGAATTAGTAGAACCCATAAGCGCGATGAGTTCTTCGTTTACGATTTTTATAACTTGTTGCGCAGGACTTAAACTTTTTAAAATTTGTTGTCCTAACGCCTTTTCGCTTACCTTAGAGATGAAGTCTTTCGCAACGAATAAATTTACGTCCGCCTCCAAAAGCGCAATTCTTATTTCTCTCATTGCCTGCTTTATTTCGGATTCCGTAAGTTTACCCCTTTTGGTAAGTTTGGAAAAAACGTTTTTTAATTTTTCGCCAAGCGAAGAAAAAATAGCCATTAGTCCCCCAAAATTTCTTTAATTTCTTTTTTCAATTCTTCCAAAGAATTTTCTTTTGCCAAAGCGTTCTCGATGCGATTTTTAGTTTCAACCAATTTTAAAACGCTTTCGTATTTGGTAAGGCGCTGTTTTGCCTGTTCAATACTGTCTAGGCATGCCGAACGAGATATTTTTTTCATTTCCGCAATTTCCGCAAGCGATAAATCGCAAGAAAAATATAAATTTACTATTTCTTTTTGCTTTTCAGTCAAAAGTTGACCGTAAACGTCGTTTAAAACGGAAAATTTAATTTTATCCATAATTTACTGTCAAGTATTTTTACTTAACACCTTTATTATATTGATTTTGTAATGTTTTGTCAACGATTTTAACGCATAATTTAAAAGTTTAATATTGATTTACTACTTATTTTTTCTTTCGTCCTTAACGGTTAATTCTTTTAAAGCTTGCGCGCTTTTTTTAGGATGAAAAATAAAGCAGTTAAATCTATGAATCCAGCACAAAAACAGCGGGTAGTGATGTTTTTTGCAAAACGGATACAACTTATAGCAGGTTGTTTTGTCTATAAAAAATCTTGAAAACGCGTAGCGAATTTTAGCAAAAGGCTTGCGCTTATCTTTTTCTTTTTTATATCGTCTTATAGCGACTGCTTGTCTTGAACCGTGGTTTTCGCTTAAAAAAACGGTTTTAGCCAAATTTTCATCGAATTTTTGTTCGGTATTTCCAAACCAACTTAACGCAAGATTAGTGATATTTTTATCTATTTCTCCTATCCCTGCTCTATCTAAAAGTATGCCTATACGTTCGTAATCGACGTTTTTTAACTCTCTTTTTAAAACGTATATATCCATAATTCTTCTAATCCCCGCCCCGCTTGACAAAAAATGTTTATATAGGTGAAGAACGTTGAACAAATACAAATTCGTGTCGTCCAAATAATAGGTTAAATCGTCGTTTGTTAAAGCGATTTTAAACGGATTATTTAAAACTGATAAACATTTTACGCCGTTTTGAAAAGTTCGTTGAGAGTAAAAAAAGTCGGTGTGAATTTCTATTAAGTTTATGCCGTCGGTAACGGAAATTTCTTCTTGATTTTCATCGGTTAAAGTATAGCCGTTTGAAGTTAAAAGCGTTTTTATTTCGGATAGTTTTTCCTTTTGAACGATAAAATCTATATCAGACATCATTCTAAGTTCGGGCGACGGATAATATTTTTTTACTTCCCTGCCCTGCGCGCTTAAATGTTTATAACCGTTTTCGGATAGTAAAAGTTCTATTTTATCGCCTGCAACTGTTTGTTCGAAATCACGTTCTATAGAAAGAAGATATTTGTTTTCCCATTTTTTAAATAAAATATCATCGCACTTATTTTCAAGCTTTTTAACACCCAAAAAACTTATACCTGCTACTTCGTGAGCGCAAGCGAGTTCGTAAACGTTTTCGAAATTAACGTCTATCGGTTTTTCCTGCGCGCAAGTATCGTTTAATACGCTTTTTATTAAGTTTATAAGATAAAAACCGTCCTTTAAAGAATACATAAATTCACAAAACTACTCTTCTAAAAAATCGTTTTCTTTTAACTTTAAAACGAAATCGTTTACGCTTTTTAAGGCTTTTTCGTACTCTACGTCGCATGTGGAAACCAAATACTTAGCAATTTCGGAAATAGATTTTCCGCCCTTTATGCAGTCCCAAATATCGCTAGCGGTTTGATTAAGGGTGATAATAATTCTTTTGTCGGCATTTTCCTTACCCGTAGGAACGACAACTACTTTACCTGCAATCTCTCTCTTTACAAATCCTTTTTTTATTTTCATATAATCTCCCTCCTATTTGCCGATAAGCTATTGAATAATTAAAAATTATCCGACTTTACAGAAATTACGTTATTAATTCTCGCGTTTAACAAGCTTATTAAACGCAACTTTAAAAGCGTCGTCATGAATATTGCATTTTAGCCTATACGCGGGAATTTTTACAAGTTCTTCTAAAAAATCAAAGGTTTTTTGCATTGCGTTTTCTTCGCTCGGCAAATAAATTTGCTTTAATAAAAGCTTTAATTCTTCGTCTTTTTCTATTTTTTGTATGCTATTGTCTTTACCCCGTTCTAAGAAACAAAAAGAGGTTACTTTTTGAATTATTTTTCCGCCCAAACCTTCTTTTCCGCGCCAAGGGTTTCCGCAAGCGTACACTCCGCCATATTTTATCCAAAGAACGGGCTTATCGCCGTTTATTACTTCGACTTTATTTAAATTTTTTTGCCACAAAGAAATATGCGTGGTTTTTCCTACTCCGCTTTCGGCGCAAAAAATAATGCCGTTTTCTTTATATTTTATACTTGCTCCGTGAAAAACGCATCTATTAAATTTTGGCAATTCTTCGGCAATTTTTCTAAAAACGTCTAGCATTTCCGAATATTCTAAACTACCTTCTCCCTTTTCAAACAATTTACGAGCGTTATCCATAGAAGAAGTTATGGTAATATCTATTTTTTCAGCGTTTTCCACCAAAAAATCTTCGCAAAAAAATTTAATTTTTGGGCTTACGCATAAGATTTTTACGTTTAATTCGGCAAAACGAACGACAAAATTTTCCATACTGTTAATTATAACACAAAAAACGGCTCTTTTCAAGACAAAACGATAATAAGAATTAGTAAAAGCCGTTGAAATATCGTTAAAATTATGTTAAAATTTTAAGTGCTATTTTAGTTTAAAAATTTAAAATATCAAAAAGGAGTACGATATGAGAATTCTTATTGCCGAAGACGACGCAAGTTTACTTAAATCTTTAATTTACGTTTTTAAACTAAATAAATACGAAGTAGACGGAGTATCTAACGGATTAGACGCGTACGATTACGCTTCCAGCGGGGAATACGACGGATTAGTTTTAGACATAATGATGCCTTCTTTAGACGGAATAAGCGTTTTAAAGAAATTGCGCGCGCAAGGAATAAATACTCCCACCCTGTTTTTAACCGCAAAAACCGAAATAAGCGATAGAGTGGAAGGTCTTGACGCAGGAGCGGACGACTATATTTCCAAGCCTTTTTCCACGCAAGAATTACTTGCGAGAGTAAGAGCGATGCTTAGGAGAAAAGACAACTTCGTTCCCGAAATTATGGAATACGAAGGGTTAAAACTAAATAAATCGACGTATGAACTTTCTTATTTAAACAACGTCGTAACGTTGGGAAGTAAAGAGTTACAAATTACGGAAGTATTATTTTCTCGTAAGGGAAATATCGTTACGATAGAACAACTAATCACTCATATTTGGGGTTGGGATACCGATATAGACACGAGCGTAGTGTGGGTACATATTTCTAATTTAAGAAAGAAAATGGAAAGCATAAACGCTCCCGTAACGGTAAAATTTATAAGAAACGCGGGATATATTTTGGAGAAAACTAAATGATTGAAAAGCTTAAAAAAAAGTTTTTAATTGCTTTACTCGCTTCGGTAATCATCGCCGTAGGAATTATTTACTCCATAATAATATTTACCAACTTAAAGCAAACTAATAACGCTTTAGATAAAATAACGGACGAAATTGCCTACAATAACGGAATTTTACCCGAAAAAATGGACGATTCTATCCTGCTCGTTTCGAAAGAATCTAAAAAATCCTTAGTATATTTTACCGTAAAGCTAGACGGAACGGAATATTCGGCGGAGTTAAATCACGCTTCCAGCATATCGGAAGAAAACGCGATAAATTATGCGAAAAAAGCCCTATCCAAACCGAAATCACGCGGGTGGATAGGAAATTACAGATATAAAATTTACACAGACTATCAAAACAAAAAAAGTATAGTATTTTTAGACGGCTCGATAAACAAAGGTACGACTAAAATTATTATCGTTAACGAAGGAATAATAATGTTCTCCAGCGGACTTGCGGTATTTTTGATTCTTGCCATATTGTCCGAAAAAATTCTTTCGCCCATATCGGAAAGCTACGTTAAACAAAGACAATTTATTACGGACGTAAATCACGAACTAAAAACGCCATTAACTTTAATAAATACGAATTTAGAAATTATAGAAAGCGAAATCGGGCGTAACGAATGGATAGACGACGTTAAAAAAGAAACCGCGCGAATGACGGAACTTGTAAATCAATTAGTAACGTTAAGCCGAATGGACGAATCTCCAAAAATGGATTTTTTAAAATTCAATTTAAGCGAATTGTTAAACGGAGCAGTAGCGGAATTTAAACCTTTGGCAACTAGCGTAAGCTTTGAAGAAGATATTGCGCCCGACGTTAGTTATACGGGAAACGAAGATTCCATTAGAAGACTTATAGGAATAATGCTTGACAACGCCATAAAATATTGCGACGTAGGCGGAGTTATTTCTATAAAACTTACAAACCATCATCACCCCGTCATTTATTTTGAAAACACTTATAGCAAGGTAAACGAAATAGATTTATCGAGATTATTCGATAGATTTTATAGAGCGGATAAATCGAGAACGAATAAAGGAAGTTTCGGTATAGGGTTAAGCTTAGCGAAAAATATTACCCACTCCCATAAAGGGGACGTAACTTGCTATAAAAAAGATAATATAATAGGATTT
>CAJMEI010000012.1 GCA_905212395.1 uncultured Christensenella sp.
GGAGTGCTGTATGGAAAAAGAATACGAACTTCCGCTCTACTTGTTCGCACAAGGTACGAATTATAAAAGTTACGAGTTTTTCGGAAGTCATCTTTGTTCGTATAACGGTAAAAAAGGCGCAATGTTCAGGGTTTGGGCGCCACACGCAAAATCGGTTTCCGTCGTAGGAGATTTCAACGGTTGGGACTATAACGCAAACGTAATGTCCGCTTTAGACAAAACGGGCGTTTGGGAATTGTTTATAGAAGGTTTAAAAGAATACGATAATTACAAGTATTCTATAGATTGCAAAAAGGGTAGAATCGTAAAAGCCGATCCGTTTGCATATCATTTCGAAACGCCTGCCGAAACCGCTTCTAAATTATACGACTTGGAAGGATATGCTTGGAGCGACGGGGAATATCGTTCTAAAAGCAGAATGACAAACGTTTATTCTTCGCCTATGAATATATACGAAGTAAATTTAGGTTCTTGGAAAAAATATCCCGACGGCAATTATTACAGCTACGACGATTTAGCAAAAGAATTAGTCGATTATTGCGCGGATATGGGGTATACTCACGTAGAATTTATGCCTATAACCGAGTTTCCTTTCGACGGTTCTTGGGGGTATCAGGTAACGGGATATTTCGGCGTTACTTCGAGATACGGAACGCCAAAACAATTTATGAATTTAGTAAACGCATTTCACAAAAAAGGAATAGGCGTTATACTCGATTGGGTTCCCGCGCATTTCCCGAAAGACGCGCACGGTTTGTACGAATTTGACGGAGAACCGTTATACGAGAGTTCTCGTTGGGATTTAATGGAACATAAAAGTTGGGGAACGAGAAGATTCGATTACGGAAAAACGCAAGTTCAATCTTTCTTAATTTCAAGCGCGCACTTCTTCTTTGAAAAATATCATATAGACGGAATAAGGGTAGACGCCGTTGCAAGTATGTTGTATTTAGATTACGACAAAAAGGACGGAGAATGGATACCTAACAAATACGGCGAAAATAAAAACTTAGAAGCCATAGACTTTTTAAGAAAACTAAACAAAAGTATTTTCGAGCAATATCCATACGCTTTAATGATTGCGGAAGAATCTACCGCTTGGCCTTTGGTTACAAAGCCCACGGATATAGGCGGGTTAGGGTTTAATTTCAAATGGAATATGGGTTGGATGAACGACATTTTATCCTACGTTAAATGCGACCCGTATTTTAGGAGATTCGAACACAACAAACTTACGTTTTCTATGATGTACGCGTTCTCCGAAAATTACATTTTACCCATTTCGCACGACGAAGTAGTACACGGAAAAGCGTCCTTAATAAATAAAATGCCCGGTTCTTACGAAGAAAAGTTTGCCGGCGATAGGGTGTTTTTAGGATATATGTTTACTCATCCCGGTAAAAAATTAAGCTTTATGGGCAACGAATTCGGTCAGTTTATCGAATGGCGTTACGCGGAAGGATTAGAGTTTTTCTTATTAGATTATCCTATGCACGCAAAACTCAAAGAGTATTCTAAAACTCTTAATTATCTTTACAAAAATACTCCCGCATTTTACGAGATAGAAGATTCTTGGGACGGATTCGAATGGTTAGACGCAGATAATAAAGATTTAAACACCATAGCCTATAAGCGTAGAGATAAAAAAGGTGAAGAGTACGTTTGTATTTTTTGTTTCAGCGGGGTCGATACGGATTACTATTTAAGACTCGAAAAAGCTAAATACAGCATCGTATTAGATAGCGACGACGTAAAATTCGGCGGAAGGGGTCTTAATAAGAGAAAGAGAGTTTATTCGACTAAAAAATTCGGAAAAGAAACGGCAATATTGTTAAAAATGCCCGCTTTCTCTTGCTTGATTTTAAAAAAGATTAAAGCATAACAGGAAAAATAAAAAAAGAATTTAACAAAATTAAAAGTTATATTTCGTTTTTTTGCTTATCCATATTATACAACGTGTTTTAAGAATACAAAAACGGAATAAAACGATAAAACACAAAATATAAAATAAATAAGAAACTATTTAACGGGGGATAATATGTTATCAAAAAAGGAATGCGTCGCAATGCTATTAGCAGGCGGACAAGGCAGTAGATTATACGCGCTTACTAATAAAGTCGCAAAACCTGCTTTAACGTTCGGCGGAAAATATAAAATTATAGACTTTCCGTTGTCTAACTGCGTAAATTCGGGAATAGATACGGTTGGTGTTCTTACGCAATATCAACCTTTGGAACTTGCCGATTATATAGGAAACGGACAGCCTTGGGATTTGGACAGGCTGTACGGCGGAGTTCATATCTTATCGCCTTATCAAGCGAAGACGGGTAGCGAATGGTATAAAGGCACTGCAAACGCAATATATCAAAATTTAGCGTTTATTAAAAGATATAATCCCGAATACGTAGTAATTCTATCGGGCGACCATATTTACAAAATGGATTATTCTTTAATGTTAAAAGAACATAAAAAGAATAACGCGTCTTGTACGGTTGCAACCATAAGCGTTCCGATAGAAGAAGCTTCGAGATTCGGAATAGTCAATATAAAAGAAGATGGAGAAATTTACGAGTTCGAAGAAAAGCCCAAAAAACCCAAGAGTACTTTGGCTTCTATGGGAATATATATTTTTACGGCTTCTAAATTGTATAAATATCTTGACGAAGACGAAGCGAATCCTAATTCTTCCAACGATTTCGGAAACGACGTTTTGCCGAAAATGCTTGCGGACGGAGAAAGAATGTTCTCTTACGAGTTTAAAGGGTATTGGAAAGACGTAGGAACGATAGACGCGTTATTCGAAGCGAATATGGACTTGCTTGGCGACCAACCTAAGTTCCCGTTCTACGACGCGGATTGCAAAATACATTCTCGTACGCCAATCGCTCCACCGCACTACGTCGGGGAAAACGCAAGGGTAGTAAACTCCATTATTTCGCTAGGCTGTGAAATTTACGGGGAAGTAGAAAATTCGGTACTTGCGGAAAACGTAACCGTAGAAAAAGGCGCGGTAGTTAAAAACAGCGTTTTGTTCGGTAGATGTACCGTTAAAAAGGGAGCTAAGCTCGATTACACCATATTAGACAATAACGTAATAGTCGGCGAAAACGCAAAAGTCGGCGGGGACGATATTAAAAAGATTACGGTAGTCGGCGCGGACGTAGAAATAGGCGATAACAAATCGGTTGAAGCTGGTTTAATTATAAACGAAAACGTATAAGGAGCAAAATTATGAATGCACTCGGAATTATTTTTTCAAATATACACGATAGTAACATTCCTGAATTGACGGCTGAAAGAACCATGGCTTCTATTCCGTTTTGCGGAAGATACCGTTTAATCGACTTTGCTCTTTCTAATATGATTAACTCGGGTATTACCAAAGTAGGGGTAATAACTAAAAGTAATTATCAATCTTTAATGGACCACGTCGGTAGCGGAAAGGACTGGGACTTGGCGAGAAAGAACGGCGGACTTATGATTTTACCGCCATTCGGAGTTCAAGAAAACAGTATGGTGTACAATACCAGATTAGAAGCTTTAAAAGGCGTATTCGGATTTTTGAAAAAATCAACGCAAGAATACGTTATTATGAGCGATTCGGACGCCATTTCGTCTATGGATTTAGAAGAAATTTTAAAATATCATAACGACAACGGCGCGGATATAACCATGATATACTCTGTTAAAAATATGAAAGAAATTTCAGGAAAAGACAATATAATTTTAGACGTAGACGGTTACGGAAGGGTAAAGGGTTTTGAATTTAACCCCGTTACCAGCGGAAACGTAAACTTATATTCTAACATTATGCTTATTAAAAGAACGTTTTTACTTTCTTTAATATCTGAATCGGTCGCTCACGGCAAGAGTTCTTTTTCAAGGGACGTTTTAGCTCACAGTACCGAAAGTATGAGAATATTCGCTTACCAATATAAAGGCTTTATGACTACGGTATCGTCTTTACAAAACTATTACGACGTAAGTATGAGTATGTTAAACGCCGATATTAGACAAAAGCTTTTTAAATCGAGCGAAATTTACACTAAAACGAAAGACAGCACGCCTACTAAATACGGCGCGAACTGCGTAGTTAAAAACTCTTTAATTGCAGACGGTTGCGTAATAGAAGGCGAAGTTTACAACAGCATAATATTCAGGGGAGTTAAAATCGCAAGAGGTACGGTAGTTAAAAACAGTATTTTAATGCAAGATACCATCACGGGCGAAAACGTTTCGCTTAATGCGATAATAACCGATAAAGACGTCGTTATAAGAGACGGAAGACAACTTTCGGGTTGCGATAATCACCCGTTCTTTATTTCAAAAGGGAGTGTTATATAATGGCTGAAACAAAAAAGACCACCGTTAATAAAAGGGCGAGCTCTAAAAGCAAAGTCCAAAAAGAAGTAACTAACGCCGTAGCAGCGCAAGAAGAACAAAAAATCGAAGTTCCTTGCAAGCAAGAAGAAGTAGTAAGCGAACCGATAGAAATAAAAGTTCACAAAAGGGGAAGTATTCTATTCGTCGCAAGTGAATGTAATCCGTTCGTAGCGTCGGGCGGTTTAGCCGACGTAATAGGCTCTCTACCAAAAGCGCTTGCAAAAAACGGCAATTACGACGTAAGAGTAGTAATTCCGCTTTATAAGTGCATAGGGGAAGAGTATAGACAACGCTTTACCTATTTAGGAAATTTCAACGTAGGACTCGGTTGGAGAAACCTTTATTGCGGAGTATTTTCTTTAAAACAAGACGACGTTACTTATTACTTTATAGATAACGAATATTATTTTAAAAGAGATTCCTTATACGGGGAATTTGACGACGCCGAAAGATTTGCGTTTTTCTCCAAAGCGGTTTTGGATATGATGGGATATTTAGATTATTATCCTACCATAATGCACGCAAACGATTGGCAAACCGCTTTATCCGTAATATATTTAAAAACGCTTTATTACGGAAAATTCGGATTTTCGGAAATTAAAAGCGTATTTACGATACACAACATAGAGTATCAAGGTAAGTACGGACACGATTTGGCTTGGACGCTTTTCGGCTTGCCCGAATACACTTACGCAACGCTCGATTACGACGGTTGTTTAAACTTATTAAAGGGCGCAATCGAATACAGTAATTACGTTACCACCGTTTCTCCTACGTACGCGCAGGAAATAAGAAACGCGTTTTTTGCTCACAAATTAGAGTATTGCATAAATAAAAACTCTTATAAAATCAGCGGAGTTTTAAACGGTATAGACGAAGTTCTTTATAATAGCGAAAAAGATAATAAATTGTTTGCTCATTACAGCGTAAACGATTTATCGGGCAAAAAAGTATGTAAGAAAAAATTACAAGAAATGCTTTCTTTACCGCAAAGGGACGTTCCGATTATCGCTATAATTTCAAGACTTGTAAGTCATAAAGGACTTGACCTTGTAAAATGCGTTTTAGAAGAAATTTTAAGCGAAGACGTACAAGTAATAATTTTAGGAAAAGGCGACTGGCAATTTGAAAACTATTTCGGCGACGTAGCTTATCGCTATGGCGGAAAGTGTAGAATGATACCCGCATACAATAAAGATTTAGCTTCTAAAATTTATTCGGGCGCGGATATATTCCTAATGCCTAGTAAGCAAGAGCCGTGCGGATTAAGTCAAATGATTGCTTGTAGATACGGTACCGTTCCTGTAGTAAGAAGAACGGGCGGTCTTGCCGATAGTATAACGCCTTTCAACGAAGGAAACAGAGATAAAGGCATAGGATTTGTATTTAATAACTATAACGCTCACGAGATGTTATACGTTATAAAGGACGCTATATTTACCTACGGAAACAAGGAAGTTTGGACGGGAATAATGAAAAGAGCTATGCAAACCGACTTCTCTTGGAAAAATTCAGCGGTAAAATACGAAGAAATTTATGAAAAACTTTAAAAATGATAAATATTATATATACAGGAGAATAATGAATGAAAGCAAGTAAAAAAACCGAAACTCAACCTATCGTAACGATAAAACAAGAACAAAAAGCAATTCCTTTTACCCAAAGGGAAGCTACGGAGGTATTAAAGGGTAAATTATCCAAGTTCTTCGGAATTTCCGATAGCGACGTTACCAAAGAACAAATTTATAAAGCCGTAGTTATGGCGGTAAGGGATATACTTCTTGAAAAGAGAAATAAATACGCTAAAACCGTAAAAGAAAAGAAAGGGAAAAAAGTATATTATCTTTGTATGGAATTCCTAGTAGGTAGGTCTTTAAAGAACAATCTATACAATTTAGATATAGCAAAACAGTTCGAAGAAGCTATTAAGCCTTACGGATACACTTTAGAAGATTTATACGAATACGAACCCGACGCAGGACTCGGAAACGGCGGACTCGGAAGATTGGCGGCTTGTTTTATGGACGCTTTGGCAAGTCAAGATTATCCTGCAATGGGATATTCTATTAGATACGAATACGGTTTGTTCAAACAAAAAATCGTTGACGGTTGGCAAATGGAATTGCCCGATATTTGGCTTCCCGGCGGAGAAGTATGGCTTACTCAAAGATTAGATAAGGCTGTAAAAGTTAAATTCGACGGACACGTTGAAGAAATTTGGACGCCCGACGGAGTAAAAGTAAACCACGTTAACGCTCAAGAAGTAGAGGCTGTTCCTTACGATATGATGATTTCGGGAAAAGATTGCGAAGCGGTTTCCGTTTTAAGACTTTGGAGAGCAAGAAGCATAACTAATTTCGATATGCACAAATTCTCGCAAGGAGATTACGCTCAATGTCTTAAAGAAAGTAACGAAGCGGAACTCATTTCAAAAGTTCTTTATCCTTCCGACAACCATTTCGAAGGTAAATCTTTAAGATTAAAACAACAATATTTCTTAGTAAGCGCAAGTTTACAAAACATATTAGATTCTCACTTCAAAGTTTATAGAACGTTTGAAAATTTAGGGGATAAAGTCGCTATTCATATTAACGATACGCACCCCGCTCTTTGCGTTCCAGAACTTATGAGATTACTAATGGACGAACACGGTTACGGCTGGGATAAAGCTTGGGAAATCGTTACCAAAACGGTAGCTTACACCAACCATACCGTTATGGCTGAAGCTTTGGAAAAATGGAACGAAGACTTAATCGAAAGAAGACTTCCGAGAATTTATTCCATAATAAAAGAAATAAACAGAAGATTCTGCAAAGAAATGTGGGATTTATATCCCGGCGATTGGGCTAAAATTGACAGAATGTCCATAATTTCGGGCGGACAGGTAAGAATGGCGAATTTAAGCGTAATAGCTTCGCATAAAGTAAACGGAGTTTCCGCGCTTCACAGTGAAATTATTAAAGAAAGTATCTTTAAAGATTTTGCCGAGACTTATAAAGACAAATTTACCAACGTTACCAACGGTATCGCGTATAGAAGATGGCTTTGTCAATCCAACCCCGAACTTTGTTCTTTAATTACCGATTGTATCGGCGATAAATACGTTAAAGACGCAAGTCAACTTTCTAATTTAAGAAAATTCGCTTCCGACAGCGCGGTATTAGACAGAATCAACGAAATTAAAAAGATTAAAAAAGTTCAATTCTGCGAATACGTTAAGAATAAAACGGGAGAAGTTATTAATCCCGATTCTATGTTCGACGTTCAAGCTAAAAGAATGCACGAATATAAAAGACAACTTCTTAACGCAATGTATATAATTTACTTATACAACGAACTTAAAAAGAATCCCGATTTGGAAATGACGCCCAAAACGTTTATTTTCGGCGCGAAAGCCGCTCCCGGATACTATCTTGCTAAACAAATCATTAAACTTATTTGTTATTTAGCGCAAGATATCAACAACAATCCTAATCCGAAAATCAGGGAAAAATTAAAAGTTATATATTTAGAAGATTACAACGTATCTTTGGCTGAAAGACTTATGCCTGCAACCGAACTTAGCGAACAAATTTCTCTTGCGGGTAAAGAAGCCAGCGGTACGGGTAATATGAAATTTATGATAAACGGCGCTTTAACGATAGGAACTATGGACGGAGCAAACGTTGAAATGTTCGAACAAGTCGGAAAAGACAATATATTTATTTTCGGACTTAGCGCAAAAGACGTAGAAGATTTATGGCGTCAAGGATATAACGCTTCCGCTTACTATAATAACAATGCAAAACTTCAAGAAATTATCGAAGCGTTAAGAGTTGGCTTTAACGGACAATCGTTTGAAATGTTCAGAGAATACTTATTGACAAACAGTCCTATCGCAGACCCCTATATGTGTATGGCTGATTTCTCGTCCTATAAAGATACGCACGATTATATCGATAAAGTATATCAAGACAAGAAAAAATGGGCTAAGATGAGTTTAGAAAACATTGCGGGAAGCGGAATTTTCTCGGCGGACAGAAGTATCAGAGATTATGCAAACAATATTTGGAACATTAAACCCATAAAATAATGATTTACTACAACCCGCTAGACCTTAAATGCAAGAGCATTAAGGGAGCTATAACAGATTTAGACGAAGTAAATATATCAATAAAATTAAGTGATGCCGAAAGGTGTCGCTTAATTTTGAGAAATGACAGTAACAATTCAACGTCCGCTTATGAAATGGATAAATATCCCGACAATATTTATTCAGTAAAACTGCCAAAACTCGAAGTCGGTCTTTATTGGTATTATTTCGTTTTTAACAACGAGTATTGTATAGGACTTGGTGAAAATTATAACGCGGTAGTCAACAATAACGTAAACTGTTATCAATTACTAGTTTACGACCACGACTACAAAACGCCCGAATGGTTTAAGGGCGGAATAATGTATCAAATTTTCCCCGATAGATTCTACCGCGATGGGGATTTTACCGTTCCCGAAGGAAAAATAAAGAGAGAAGATTGGTACGGAACGCCTTTTTACAAAGCAATTAACGGAAAAGTTTTAAATAACGACTTTTTCGGCGGAAATTTAAAGGGAATTGAGAAAAAACTTAAATATTTAAAGAGTTTAAACGTATCGGTAATTTATCTTAACCCCATATTTTTATCGTATTCCAACCATAGATACGATACGTCCGATTATATGAAAATCGACACGGTTTTAGGTGACGAAAAAGATTTAAAATCGCTTTTAAACAAGGCCAAAAAGTTAGGAATTAAAATAATTTTGGACGGTGTGTTCAATCATACGGGCGACGATAGTATATATTTCAATAAATACGGTCATTTCGACACGGTAGGAGCTTATCAAAGTAAAGAATCGCCTTATTATTCATGGTATTGTTTCGATAAATTTCCCGATAAATATTTAAGTTGGTGGGGAATAGACATTTTACCTACGATAAATAAAAATTCTATGGAATTCGAAGATTTTATCGCAGGTGAAAACGGAATGTTAGAACATTACGCAAAACTTGGCGTTGCAGGGATAAGGCTTGACGTGGTAGACGAAATTCCCGATAGCTTCGTAGTAAAAATAAGAAACGCAATGCGCAGAGTAGATAGCGATAATCTTGTTTTGGGCGAAGTGTGGGAAGACGCGACTAATAAAATTGCGTATGGCGTAAGAAGAAAGTATTTTCAGGGGAAAGAACTTGATTCTGTGATGAATTATCCTTTAAAAGACGCTATAATCAATTTCGTTTTAACGTCAAATTCCACTAATTTATCCAACGTAATAAAATCGCAAACGGATAATTATCCTAAAATGGCGTTAGATTGTCTAATGAATATTTTAGGAACTCATGATACGCCGAGAATTTTAACTGTTTTAGGTAGAGAGAAGGTAAAGACGAGTAAGGAAGAAAGCGAATTTGAATTTCTATCCGATAAAGAATTATCTAATGGAATACAAAGGTTAAAAGTTGCTTCTTTACTACAATTTACCTTATATGGCATACCTTCCGTATATTACGGGGACGAAGCGGGATTAGAAGGAAATATGGACCCGTTCAACCGTAAATGTTATCCGTGGGATAGAGAAAATAAAACCATTTTAAGTTGGTATAAAAGGCTATCCGAAATAAGAAGCAAAATAGACTTGTTTAAAGACGGAGAACTTAACGTTTTATTAGAGGACGAAGGCTTGTTTATTTACGAGCGTAGAAAGGGTAACGATAACGTAATAATCGCTATAAATTTAAGCGTAAGCAATTATTCGATAGATTTATCTAAGCCTTGTTACGACTTATTAAGCAGTACTTTTCACGAAAAACACGTTGGGCTAGAAAGTGGGAAGTTGGCCGTATTGTGGAGAAAAAACGTATAATACGGCAATCAAAAAATATTTAAAAATTACTTATAAAATATTAAAAAATTGAATTTTTTATGATAATGGTAGAACTATGGATATCAATAAAAAAATAACCGAAGAATTTAATTTGAATTCTAAGCACGTCGACAATATCATCGCATTATTAGACGACGGAAACACCATTCCTTTTATCGCAAGATACAGAAAAGAATTAACGGGACATATAGACGACCAAGTTTTAAGGCAACTTGCGGACAGGCTCGAATATTTAAGAAATCTTGAAAAAAGAAAGGAAGAGATAGAAAAAGCAATAGACGCGCAAGGCAAGCTTACGGACGAAATAAAGCAAGCTTTGTCTAGCGCGGTAACGCTTACGGAAGCGGAAGATATATATAGACCTTTCAAACAAAAAAAGATGACGAGGGCTACTTCCGCAATAGAAAAGGGGTTACAGCCCTTAGCGGATATTTTGCTTAAACAAGATATAAAGCAAGGAAGTCTAGAAGAACTTGCGTCGCCTTATATCGATGAAGAAAAGAAAGTTTTGGATTATAAACAAGCTTTACAAGGCGCGGAAGACATAATTGCGGAGATTGTGTCCGATAACGCGGAGCTTAGGAAAAAATTGCGTAGAATTTTTATTAAAAACGGTATAATTTCATCTAAAAAATCCAAAAAGGACGATGAAGGTGCTTTAACCTATGAAAATTACGCGCAGTACGAAGAACCCGTGTCCGAAATTAAAGGTCATAGAATCCTTGCTTTAAACAGGGGAGAAAAAGAAGACTACTTAAAAGTAAAGGTAAGTATAGACGAAGATTTGGCTGTCCGCGTATGCGAAGCGTATTACGTTAAAGAAGGTAGCATTACCACCGAATGCGTTAAAAGAGCGGTTGCCGATTCTTACGATAGGCTTATAGAACCTTCTATCGAAAGGGAAATAAGGGCAATGCTTACCGAAAACGCGCAAGAGCAAGCTATAAAAATGTTTGAAGAAAACTTAAAACCGCTACTTTTGCAACCTGCGCTTAAAGATAAAGTGGTAATGGGCTTCGACCCGGGTAACAGAACGGGCTGTAAAATAGCCGTAGTAGACGAAACGGGTAAGTTCTTGGATAAAACGGTAGTGTATCCCACTCCGCCTAAAAACGAAATAGAAAAATCCAAAGAAGTTTTAAAGAAACTTATTAAAAAAGATAAAGTTCAAGTAATATCCATAGGTAACGGAACGGCGTCCAAAGATTCGGAAACGTTCGTTGCGGATATGTTAAAAGAAGTTAACGCGGACGGAGATAACGTTACTTACGCAGTCGTAAGCGAAGCGGGAGCTTCCGTATATTCGGCTTCTAAAACGGGCGCGGAAGAATTTCCCGAACTCGACGTTTCGGAAAGGTCGGCAATATCTATCGCTCGTCGTTTGCAAGACCCGCTTGCCGAACTTATAAAAATAGACCCCAAATCCATAGGCGTAGGGCAATATCAACACGATATGCCCCCCGCAAGGCTTGACAGCGTTTTAAACGGCGTTTTGGAAGATTGCGTAAACTCGGTCGGAGTAGATTTAAACACCGCAAGTCCGCAACTACTTTCTTTCGTTTCGGGCTTAAATAAAAACATAGTTAAAAATATCGTAGCTTTTAGAGAGAAAAACGGAAAATTTAAAGATAGAAAGCAACTTTTAGAAGTGTCCAAACTCGGCGAAAAAGCGTTTATGCAATGCGCTGGATTTTTAAGAATTACGGACGGAGATAATATTTTAGACAATACTTCCGTACACCCCGAATCTTACGAAGCGGTACAAAAATTACTTAAATTGTTCGATTACGGCGAAGAAGAAGTAAAAAACAATAAATTATCTGCTTTAAGCAGTAAAGTTAAAGCGTACGGAGAACAAAAAGTTGCCGTAGCTTGCGGAGTAGGCTTGCCTACTTTAAACGATATTATCGTAGAAATAACCAAGCCCGGTAGAGATATAAGGGACAGTTTACCAAAGCCCGTACTTCGTAGCGATATTAAAGAAATTAAAGACCTTAAAGAAGGTATGATAATTAAGGGTACGGTAAGAAACGTAACCGATTTCGGCGCATTCGTCGATATAGGCGTTCACCAAGACGGGTTAGTGCATATCTCGGAAATTTCCGATAGCTTTATTAAGCACCCGCTAGACGTTTTAAAGGTCGGACAGCCCGTAGACGTAATGGTAATAGGCGTGGACGAAAAAAAGAACAGAATAGCTTTATCCATTAAAAAAATAAAAAGAAATTGACAAAGCTAAATTTATGTGGTAAAATAACGCATATAAACTTTTAAAAAGTTTTTAAAACGGAAAACCGTTAAATTACAGGAGGCAAAAATGTCAACTTTCGACAAAGTAGCGAAGCTTATAAGTTCGCAATTAGGAATAGATAAAGAAAAAGTAAAACCCGAATCTTTAATAGTAGCCGATTTAGGCGCTGACTCCATAGACGTTTTCGAAATGGTTATGGCGTTAGAGGATGAACTCGGAATAGAAATCAACGAAGATAAGGTTCAAGAATTAAAAACCGTACAAGACGTAGTAAACGTTATCGAAAACAACTAATTTTGAAAGGCGTTACAGTTTTTAGGCGAGGAAGATTAAGATTTATACACAGTCTTTTTAGCCTTTACGTTAAATTTTGGTTTTTTCTACATAATAAAATTTACTATGGAAACCTCGCTTATAATAGCGGGGTTTTATTTTTGTTTAAAGTTGGCAAACCTATTATTGATATCTAAATTTTTAAAGAAATAATTTTA
>CAJMEI010000013.1 GCA_905212395.1 uncultured Christensenella sp.
CGAAGATGAAGTCTACGGCGACAGCGGTTACCTCGGAGCAGGAAAGCGTGGCGATGCGATCATCCGCAACAAGGCTGGCCGCAAAATCAAATACAGGATCAATCGCCGTCCATCCCAAGTGAAGAAACCGAGCAAAAGCGGGCAGTATGCCGCAAAGAAAGCAGAACGCGTAAAGTCCTCTGTCCGTGCGAAAGTGGAGCACGGATTCGGTGTCGTCAAGAAACAGCTGCGTTTCCGAAAAACACGATACCGAGGGCTCGAAAAGCAGAGCACCAAATTCAATATCATGTTCGCGTTAGCAAATCTGATTCTGTCTGACAGACCCTGTCTGGCAGCTTGAATCAGTGCGCTCCTGTGAGCAAAAGCTCGGGGGTGACCTATTGATTCTTACAAAATGGCTTCCCGGCAATGTGAATTGTAGCAGTTGTGCGGTGTTGCCTTAGGATTTTTTATTGACAACAGGCTTTCGCGGAATTATACCCCGAAAGGATTATTTGAAGGGAGAGATTTTTATGATTCACAATCAGATAGTTATCTGCAAGGACAAAGAAGCTGTCGGCAAAGCAGCCGCAGAGCATTACATAGCACTCATGAACACAAAGCCCGGCTGCGTACTCGGTCTTGCAACAGGATCCACCCCGATACCCCTTTACAAAGAACTCGTTGCTCTTAACAAAACAGGCAAAATAGATTTTTCAAAAGTTCACACTGTAAACCTTGATGAATACAAAGGCCTTGAGCCTACACATGACCAGTCCTTCCGTTATTTCATGAACAGCAATCTGTTCAATCATGTAAATATCGACAAGGCAAACACCTTCGTTCCCAACGGGCTTGCTGAAGATGTTGAAGCATCCTGCAAAGCATACGAAGAGAAAATTGAAGAGCTCGGCGGCGTGGACATCCAACTCCTCGGAATCGGCCAAGACGGTCACATCGGCTTCAACGAGCCCGATACCGTTTTTGCAAAGGCAACTCATGAGACTGGTCTCACCGAGATGACACGCGAGGCAAACAAGCGTTTCTTTGATGGTGACATCAATAAGGTCCCGAAAGCTGCTATCACCATGGGTGTTGGCACTGTTATGTCAGCAAGAAAGGTCATTCTCATTGCTACCGGCAAGAACAAGGCAGAGATAGTCAAGAAGAGTTTCTTCGGACCTATCGATCCTCAGGTTCCCGCATCTGCACTCCAAATGCACAGAAACGTTGTCGTATTCCTCGATGAGGAAGCAGCATCAGCACTGTGATTACATTGGGGTGTGTCTGAAAACAGCGCTTAGATGTGGAAAATGCCGAAAGCGACGCAGATCGCGGCGACTGATATGTAATGCCCGATGTCAATGTCATTAAGTTAGTCCTGCACAAAGCGCAAGGCAGCTGCCACAAGTAAGCGAAAAGGCCTATTTTTGCGGTAGCTGCCCTTTTTGCGCATGACAAAAGCAGGTGTCCAGAGGACATCTGTAATTACGTAATATTGTAAGTTGTTTTAAGAAAACCGGTATTGGAAAGCTACAGCGGAAACAGGGTTTTGATAACGCTTATATTGTCGCCCCGGCCTAATTGGCGACAGATGCTTAGACAATATTCCAAATATTTGAGCAGGCCTGATTTTCCTTTTCAGGAATTGTTTGCATACAAGTATAGCAACCGAAAAGTTGATTTGTTTTTCCTGTGGGACAGGTATTTTCCGCGCAATAAGCGAAGCATAATTATATAGGATCAATCGCGCAAAAACCTCTTGCAGTAAAAAGTCCGTTTTCTTGCCATGCAGGCAAGATAGCCCAATGGTATATTTAAGTTCTCTAAAGGAAGTTTCAATTCCCCAACGGAGACGGTAAAGTTCTTTGATTTTTCCAATGGGAAAAGTCTCTGAATCAAGATTCGTATAGACGGTCTCGTAGCATCCGCCAGAAATTCGGAAGCGAACAACGCGGAAACGCAAATCATACATCGCGGAATCTTTGGGAGCAATGTAATCAAATGTAGTACGTGGTTGTATCCAACGGTATCTTTCTGGATAAGCAGATAACAGTGCCAATGTCTCTTTCGTTTGTCGACGCGTTAGAGTCAATGTTGTATCGACATCGAATTCTTCGCTGTTTGGCAATTGAAGATTTGAGATCATGCCGTAGGATTCTTTTGCGCGGATGATGAAATTCCACTTTTTTTCTTGTAAGTGGGCGATGTTATTGAAGGATTCATATCCGCGATCCATTAACACAATTACCTTTCCCGGAATGTTAGAGCGATCTATCATCGAAATGAGAGCTTTGTGCTCATTCATCCCTTTTTTGCCTTGCATAGTAACGTCAACATAGGCTTTGCTCATTAGATCGAACATGGCATTCAGGTGAGCAAGGTTGTATTGCTTTTGCCCTTCCGCATTCCTAATTAGAGAAAAATCATTGGTTGTATCTGATGGTAAACGTAGATCTGATCCATCGACCGCAAAAAGACGATACCCTCGAAAGGTCATAGTCGGCATCGCCGATGCGACAAATTCGTTGAATATCATTTCGATAGCTTTGGAGCGGATTTTATTGCGCTGTTGGACAAATGCGGAAGCAGTTGCTGTACTTGGTGTGTATCCAAACCAGTCATATAATTCTTTTGAAAGGCTTCCGCCTCCCATGCCGATCAGCATTAGCAGCATCGTTTGCAACGGAAGTTTTCTCTTTCTTGAAAAATCTTTTCCCGGGACCTTTACGCATGCGTCTAAATTTGCGGCGGTTTTCTTTATTGCATGGAACAATGCGGACCGAACACGTTCTGGATATGATTTTCTGTTCACTTGGAAGGCCTCCTTAAAAAATGTCATCATTTTCAAGGCGAAGCCTTCGATTTTTATTGATTTGTCAAGTGTTTTTGTGAAAAAATATTATTTTTATACGCTTGCATTACTTTTATTTTTGGCTTTTTTATTAAAAATATTAGTTTTTGCGTGTAATTACAATTTAACTTTAAGCATATTACGTATAAAAAGCGAAATATCCGCTATTATAAAGCGAGTAAAAGAATTTAAAGACTTATTTAAACTTTTAGGCGGAATGTGCAAGCAGTTGTGGGCGAAAATATCTTGGATATTTTATAATATAAAATCGTTTGCCGTTATTCGCTACGTTGTCGCCTTATTTTTGTTTATGGGTTACTATCCGTTTTTTTTACGCGAACCTAATTTTAACTTTAAAAACTATTTCAAATTTTATAGCATTAAAAATATTTCCTATGAAAAAGGTCGTTTAATTTAGACGACTTTTTTTCTTTTTTTCACTAAAAAAACAAAGTATTTCGTTTTCTGCTTGCAAAAATCTATAAATAATGTAAAATATAATAGAGGTGAAAAATGTTATCCAAAGGAATAAGCTACGCTCTTAACGGACTTACCGGTATTAAAGTGGACGTAGAAGTAGATATCCATAAAGGACTTCCTAAATTCGATATTGTAGGTCTTCCCGATACGGCTGTAAAAGAATCCAAAGAAAGGGTTCGTTCGGCGATAAAAAACAGCGGTTTTATTTTTCCGAATAAAGCTATAACCGTAAATTTAGCTCCCGCAGATTTAAAAAAAGAAGGAGCGTATTTCGATTTGGCTATCGCTTTATCCGTTATAAAAGCCGAAGACGAAAATTTTGCGGACGAAAAACAATTCGTAGTTTTAGGAGAACTGGGATTAGACGGCAAAGTTCGTTCTATAGACGGGATTATGCCTATGCTTATTTCGGCTAAACGTCAGGGGTACGATTATTTTATTATTCCGAAAGAAAACGAAAAAGAAGCGTCTTTTATAGAAGACGTTTGCGTTTTGGCGGTTGAAACGCTTTCCGAAACGGTAGCTTATTTAAAGGGCGAAAAGCCGATTGAATTCGTCAAAAAAAGCGTTGAAATAAATAGCGAAAATTTAAACGAGTTTTCTTCCGATTTAAAATTCGTAAAAGGTCAATACGGCGCGAAAAGGGCGTTGGAAATTGCCGTAAGCGGTGGACACAACGTTTTAATGGTCGGCTCCCCCGGGTCGGGAAAAACTATGCTTGCAAAGTGTATTCCTTCCATTATGCCCGATATGACCAAAGAAGAAATTTTGGAAACTACGCAAATACATTCGGTTGCGGGAAAACTTGCAAAAGACAAAGGAATTATTTCTCATCGTCCGTTTATGACTCCGCACCATACCGCGTCCGTACCGTCGTTGATAGGCGGGGGAGCGGACGCAAAACCCGGAATAATAAGCCTTGCCCACAACGGAGTTTTGTATTTGGACGAAATGCCCGAATATCCCCGTAGCGTGTTAGAAGCTTTAAGACAACCGCTAGAAGATAGGGTAATAGCGGTAGCTAGGTCAAAAACGTACGCGGTTTATCCTGCGTCGTTTATGTTGTGCGGAAGTATGAATCCCTGTCCGTGCGGAAACTACGGCGTAAAAAACGCGCAATGTACTTGCACGGCGTCTCAAATAATAAAATACAGGGCAAGAATTTCCGCACCACTACTTGATAGAATAGATTTACAAATAGAAGTAGAAGGCGTTAAGTACGACGACTTAGCCGCTACCGATTTGGAAGAAAGCTCCGAAATCGTAAGACAAAGGGTAAATAGAACGAGAGAAATACAAAGAAAGCGTTTCGAAGGGGAAAACGTAAAGACCAACGCGGAAATGAACGAAAAACTTATTCGTAAATATTGCGTTTTATCGCCTGAATGTAACGAAATATTAAAAAACGCCTACGAAAGGTTTAATTTAACCGCTAGGGCGAGAAGCAGAATTTTAAAAGTGGCAAGAACGATTGCCGATATGGACGAAAGTAAAGACATTTTAGCTAAGCACGTTTTAGAAGCTTGCGGATATAGAAGCAGACAGACAAATGAAAAATTGTACTGAAAAGAATAAAAAAGCTTTAATTATATTAGACAGTTTTAATTTTTTAAGCTATAATCAAAAAAGAGAAATTTTAGCGCGTTACGCTAGCCCCGAAATTATGTTTGAAAACGTAGAATTTGCTTACGAGCTTTTAGATAAATGGGGCAAAGGAAGCAAAAAAGACCCGTTTAAGTACGGAATGACAAAGCAGTATTTCGACTTTTTAGCTAACTTTTATAAAAATTTAGAAATAGTAACGTATTTGGACGAAGAGTATCCGCAACGGCTTTTCGATTTAGAAAATTATCCGTTAGCGCTGTATTGCTACGGAAATTTAGAATTGTTAAACGCTCCCGAGACTATTGCGATTGCGGGTTCTAGGAAAACTTTATCGCCGTATTTGGCGTTTACGAAAGAAGTCGCTAAAACGGTAAGCGAAAAAGCCGTAATAGTTTTGGGTAATTCGGAAGGCGTAGAGTGTTGCGCTATGGATAGCGTAGAAAACGGAAACGTTATTTGCGTTTTAGCGGGCGGTTTTGATAAAATCTATCCGCAAACAAGTTATAATTCGGTGCGTAGAATTGCTAAAAACGGATTAGTTATTAGCGAATATCCGCCTGCCGACAGCGTTAAAAGTTATAGTTTCGAACAAAGAAACAGAATTATTGCAGGGCTTGCCGATACGTTGTTTGTGGTTAGCGGTTCGTTTAAAAGCGGGGTAAAATCCATTTGCGAAAACGCTTTGAATTTAGGAAAAGACGTTTGTTGTCTTCCGTATAATATTACCGAAGAAAGCGGTAGACTTTGCAACGATTTAATTAAAAACGGAGCATATTTAGTTACCGATATTCAAGATTTTAAAACAAAATACGGTATCTACGAAAATAAAAAAGAAAAAGAGTTTACTCCGCTAACTCAAAAAGTTTACGATTTAATTTCGGACGGAGTAAATTCGGTTGATAAAATAATAGAAGTTTCGCATATGAAAAGCGAAGAACTTTTAACCGCGCTCGTGTTGTTAGAATTACAAGGAGCGATAATAAAAACGGGAGCGGACGAATATTCGCCGACGCATTTTTAAAGGAGAAATATGGAATTAGTAATAGTGGAATCGCCATCTAAGGCAAAGACGATTGAAAAATATTTGGGCGGAAAGTACAAAGTAGACGCAAGCGGCGGACATATAAGAGATTTGCCCGAAAAAAGATTAGGCGTTGACGTACTTCACAATTTCGAGCCTAATTACGTTATTTCTCAAGATAAAAAAACTACGATAACGCGTTTAAAAAACGCAAGCTCTAAAGCCGATAAAATTTTTCTCGCAACCGACCCTGATAGAGAAGGGGAAGCTATAAGTTGGCACTTGCAAGAAGTTTTGGGAATAAAAGATAAGTCGCTAAGAATAGAATTTAACGAAATAAGCGAAAAAGCCATAAAAAACGCAATCGCTCATCCTAGGGATATAAATTATAATTTAGTCGATTCTCAGCAAGCTCGTAGAGTAATGGATAGGCTGGTCGGTTACAAATTAAGCCCGTTTTTATGTAAAAAAATTAAGGACGGTTTATCGGCGGGTAGAGTTCAGTCCGTAACGCTTAAATTAGTAGTCGATAGAGAAAGAGAAATTTTAGCTTTCGTTCCGCAAGAATATTGGAATATTTCCGCTGTTTTGTCCGACGAGAAAAAGATTGATTTTAAAGCTTTATTAGTCGAAAAAGACGGTAAAAAATATAAACCCGTTTGCAAAGAAGAAGCCGAAAAAGTTTTAGAAATAGTTAAAAATAATCCTTTTATCGTAAAAGAAGTAAAAAGAGCCACTACTTCCGTAAGGGCGTATCCGCCGTTTACGACTTCTACTCTTCAACAGGACGCAAACGCAAAATTAGGACTTTCTTCTCCGCAAGTTATGAACATTGCTCAGCACTTGTACGAAGGTTTGGAAACGCCCGAAGGACACTTGGCGCTTGTTACCTACATCAGAACGGACTCTACGAGAGTTTCGGTCGACGCTCAAAATAAGGCGCTTGAATATATTGCCGACAAATACGGCAAGGAATACGTTCCCGAAAAACCCAACGTATACAAATCCAAAAAATCCGCGCAAGACGCACACGAAGCAATTCGTCCGATAGATTTATCCAAAACGCCCGAACAGGTTAAAAAATTGTTGGATAAAAATCACTATTCGGTATATAAATTAATTTACGAAAGATTTATCGCTTCGCAAATGGCGGACGCTAAATATAACAACGTAACGGTTGCGGTAAACTCCGACGTTTATACCTTTAAAGCAAGTGGTAAAGTTCCCGTATTTAAGGGATATACTATAGTTTATAAACCCCTTACCGTCGACGAAGACACCGAAAATTTACTCCCCGACTGTAACGAAGGGGATACGCTTAGCGCAAAAGATTATAAGGCGGAGCAAAAATTCACCAAACCGCCCGTAAGATATACGGACGCAACTTTAGTTAAAGCTATGGAAGATAAGGGAATAGGCAGACCTAGTACCTACGCTTCTATCTTAAACGTATTATCAAAGAGAAAATATACCAAAAAGGAAGGCAAAAATATCGTTCCTAACGAAATCGCTTTCGAAATGACCGATTTGTTAGTAAAATTCTTCCCCGAAATTATGGATATAGGCTTTACCGCTAATATGGAAGATAAGCTGGACGAAATAGAAGAAGGCGGAAAAGATTGGCATCAGCTTATAAGCGATTTCTATCCGCCGTTTAACCAACAACTTATAAAAGCTTCTCGCGACGGGGACGAAATTACCGACGTTAAATGCGAAAAGTGCGGGGCGTTTATGGTAAGAAGAACGGGTAAATACGGAAAATATTTAGCTTGTTCAAACTATCCCGTTTGTTCTAATATGCGTTCCGAAAACGTAGAATATTCAGACGACGTATGTCCCGTTTGCGGTTCTAGGCTTATTTACAAAAACGGGAAATACGGCAAGTTTTTGGCTTGTTCTAATTATCCGAAATGCAAATACATTAAAAACGAAAACGAAGAAAAAAGCGAAGAAAAGTGTAGTAAGTGCGGTGAAACCATGCTTATTAAAACGGGTAAATTCGGCAAATACTTGTCTTGTCCGAAATGTAAAAACACTAAAAGCTTGGTTGAAAAAGCGGGAACTTGCCCACTATGCAAAAATCCTACTCAAAAAATGAAAACCAAAGGCGGAAAAGATTTTTACGGCTGTTCTAACTATCCCGAATGTAAATTTATGAGTTGGGATATGCCTACGGGCGAGTTGTGTCCTAAATGCGGTAAACCGTTAGTTTACACGGGTAAAGACAACGTAATTAAATGTTCTAATAAAGATTGCAAATGAAAGAAATAATAGTTATAGGCGCAGGACTTGCGGGGTGCGAATGCGCGTACTATTTAACTCAAAAGGGTTACAAAGTTAACTTATTTGATTTAAAGCCAAACAAATTTACTCCCGCTCACAAAAACAAAAATTTTGGGGAATTAGTGTGTTCTAATTCCTTAAAAGGTAACGACCCTTACTCGAACGCTTGCGGACTTTTAAAACAAGAAATGAGAGAGCTAGGTAGTTTTTTAATATCCGTTGCCGATTCTACAAGCGTTCCTGCGGGGAACGCGCTCGCCGTTGACAGAGAAAAGTTTTCTAAGGAAATAACCGAAAAGTTAAAGCAAGCGAGCGTAAATTTTATATGCGAAGAACGCGTAGATTTTGCTCCCGACGTTCCCACCGTTATAGCTACGGGGCCGTTGACGAGCGAAAAGCTTTTAGATTATATATCTTCTTTAACGGGACAACCGAAGTATTTTTTCGACGCGATTGCGCCTATCGTTTCGTTTGACGGAATAGATTTTTCAAACGCGTTTTTCGAAGATAGGTACGGCGTGCCCGGCGTCGGCGATTACGTCAACTGTCCTATGACCAAAGAAGAGTACGACGTTTTTTACGAAGAACTTATAAAAGCCGAAAGAATAGAACTTAAAGATTTTGAAAAATCCGCCGTATTCGAAGGGTGTATGCCTATCGAAGTTATGGCTATGCGCGGTAAGGAAACGTTGAGATACGGACCTTTAAAACCTACGGGGCTTACTTCTCCGCATACTAATTTGCACCCGTACGCAAACGTGCAACTGCGTAAAGAAAATTTATCGGGAGAAGCGTATAATTTAGTAGGATTTCAAACAAATTTATTATTCGGCGAGCAAAAAAGGGTATTTTCTTTAATTCCCGCTTTAAAAAACGCCGAGTTTTTAAGATACGGCGTAATGCACAAAAATCATTACATAGATTCTACGAAAGCTTTAAATAAAGATTTATCTTTAAAAAATTATCCGCTTATCTTTATTGCGGGACAATTAAGCGGGGTAGAAGGCTACGTTGAAAGTATGGCTAGCGGACTTATGTGCGCTATAAATTTAGATAGAAAGTTAAAGGGCTTAACTCCCGTTATTTTCCCGCCCGAAACGGTTTTGGGAGCGTTACAAAGTTTTATAACCACCGATAACGGCAAGTTTGAGCCGATGAACGCAAATTACGGAATAATAGTTCCGCTTGACGAAAAAATCAGGGACAAAAGCGAAAAGAAAAAGGCAATAGGGTTAAGGTCTTTACAAAAAATAAAAGAAATAAAGGAGTTAATAAATGAGTATTGAATTTCACGGCACGACTATTTGCGCCGTTAAGAAAGACGGCGTAACCGCAATCGCGGGCGATGGACAAGTAACGTTCGGCGAAAACGCTATTTTTAAAAACAACGCCGTAAAAGTAAGAAAAATATTCAACGATAAAGTAGTTATAGGTTTTGCTGGCTCCGTCAGCGACGCTTTTTCTTTATGTGAAAAGTTCGAAGGTATGCTAAATAAATATTCGGGTAATCTTATGAGAAGCGCGGTCGAACTTGCAGAGCTGTGGAGAAACGACAAAATGGGCAGAAAGTTAGAAGCTATGATGATTGTAGCCGATAAAGACAGCATTTTAATAGTTTCGGGCGGGGGAGAAGTTATCGAACCCGACGGCGGTGTTTGCGCTATCGGAAGCGGTGGAAATTACGCTTTATCCGCAGGACGCGCCCTTTTCCAAGAAACCGACTATCCCGCGGACGTAATTGCCGAAAAAGCTTTAAAAATCGCAAGCGATATTTGTATTTATACTAACTCTCATATAACGGTCGTAAAGGTAGGTGAATAATATGGAACAATTATCTCCAAGACAAATAGTTGCCGAATTAGATAAATACATTATCGGTCAAGATAAGGCTAAAAGGGCGGTTGCAATAGCTCTTCGTAACCGCTACCGCAGAAGTAAACTCACCAAAGAAGAAAGGGAAGATATTACCCCTAAAAATATTATTATGAAAGGCCCTACGGGCGTAGGTAAAACCGAAATTGCAAGAAGACTTGCAAAACTAGTAAACGCTCCTTTTATAAAAGTAGAAGCTACTAAATTTACGGAAGTCGGCTACGTCGGCAGGGACGTAGAATCTATGGTAAGAGATTTAGTCGAAACCAGCGTTAGACTCGTAAAAGAAGAACAAACCCAAACGGTTATTTCAAAAGCCGAAAAAATAGTAAATAGAAAAATCGCGAAAGCCGTAGTTGTCGCTATGCCTAAAGACAATTCCGAAAAATCGGACGAAGAATATTTAGCCGACGTTACGGAAGGCGTTTCGGACGGCAGATACGACGAAATGATTATAGAAATAGAAGTTGCGGACGCTCCCAAAGGTATGCAACTCGTTCCCGGTAGCGGAGCTGAAATAAATTTAGGTTCTATATTCGGCGATTTTATGCCCAAACGCACCAAAAAAAGAAAAATCAGCGTAAAAGAAGCTAAACAGTTGCTTTTAGGCGAAGAAACCGAAAAACTTATCGACGAAGAAGCCGTTACAAGCGAAGGCGTTAGAAGAGCCGAAGAAGAAGGTATTATTTTCGTTGACGAAATAGATAAAATCGCGGGTAAAGGTTCGCAAAATTCGGGCGCGGACGTTTCGAGAGAAGGCGTTCAAAGGGATATTCTTCCCATAGTAGAAGGTTCTACCGTCGTAACCAAATACGGTCCCGTTAAAACCGACTATATGTTGTTTATCGCTGCCGGCGCTTTCCACGTTTCTAAGGTAGAAGATTTAATTCCCGAACTTCAAGGAAGATTCCCGATTCTCGTTGAATTAGACAGTTTATCCAAAGAAGATTTCGTTAAAATTTTAACTCAACCAAGAAACGCTATCACTAAACAATACAATACGCTTTTAAAAGTCGACAATATAGATTTGGAATTTACGCAAGACGCGATAGAAGAAATTGCCGAAGTTTCCGTTTCTTTAAACGAAACCAAAGAAGATATCGGCGCAAGAAGACTTCACACCGTTATGGAAAATCTTTTGGACGATATTTCTTTTAACGCGGGCGGAAATTATCCTTTGAGCAAAGTCGTTATTGATAAAAACTACGTTGACGGACACTTACAAAGCGTAGTCAAAGACTTAAATTTGAAAAAATATATATTGTAATTAACTCGGAGAAAAAATGGTAAATATTCCTAAGGGTACGAAAGACGTTCTTCCGTCCGACTCGTACAAATGGCACTACGTAGAAAACACCGCTAAACGCATTGCGGATAACTACGACTTTAAAGAAATTCGCACTCCCGTTTTCGAACATACGGAATTGTTTTTAAGGGGAGTAGGCGAAACTACCGATATAGTCAACAAAGAAATGTATACCTTTGAAGACAAGGGCGGTAGAAGCATTACTTTAAAGCCGGAAGGTACTGCGGGCGTTGCCAGAAGTTTTATAGAAAACGGTTTATCTAATACCGCTTTACCGCTTAAATCATATTATATTACTCCCGTTTTCCGTTACGAAAGACCGCAAGCGGGAAGACTGAGAGAACATCATCAGTTCGGTATAGAATTTTACGGGGCTAGCAATCCTTCCGCCGACGCCGAAACTATTTTGGTTGCGGACGAAATTTTAAAAACGCTCGGACTAGAAGTAAAACTCAATATAAATTCTATGGGTTGTAAAACTTGCAGAAGCTCTTACAATAAGGCTTTAAAAGAGTATTTTGCTCCCTTTATCGACGATATGTGTCCTTCTTGTAAAACGAGATACGAAAAAAATCCGCTAAGAATGTTAGACTGTAAGGAAGAAGGCTGTAAAAAATACACTTTAAACGCTCCTAAAATTACGGACTTTTTGTGCGAAGAATGTTCTTCTCACTTTGAAAAAGTAAAGTCTTATTTAGATATTGCGGGATTAAAATACGAAGTCAATCCTATGATTGTAAGGGGATTAGATTATTATACCAAAACCGTTTTCGAATTTATAACGGTTGCTCTCGGCACGCAAGGTACGGTTTGCGCGGGCGGTAGATACGACGGGTTAGTCGAACAATTGGGCGGAGCTCCTACTTGTTGCGTAGGATTTGGAATGGGACTTGAAAGAGTTTTAATGCTTATGGAAACTATGGGCGTAAATATCCCCGAAGAGAGAAAAGTCGACCTATATATCTGTACTATGAACGAAAAGGCTTACGAACAAGCTTTTAAAGTAGCTAGACTTTTAAGAAAAAATAACTTAAAAACGGAAATAGACCATTTAGGAAGAAGCGTTAAAGCGCAGTTTAAATACGCCGATAAAATTAAGGCGAGATTCGTTGGAACGATAGGCGAAGAAGAACTCGAAAACGGTCAAATATCGTTAAAAGATATGGAAAACGGAACGCAAGAAAAAGTTTTGTTTAACTGCGAAACGCTTTTGGAAAAAATTATAAAGTAAAAAATAAATTATTTAACGCATAATATCGTTAGGAGGGAAAAATGGAAATTACACAACTTACGGACGTAAATTTTGAAGAATTTATCGAAAAAGAAAGTAGGCCTGTTATGGTCGATTTTTGGGCTACCTGGTGTTCTCCTTGTAGAATGCAAGCTCCTATTTTTAACGAACTTGCGCAAGAATTAAAGGAAAAAGTGGTTTTTGCAAAAGTCGACGTCGACGAAAACGAAAGTTTAGCTTATAAATACAAAATTGCCAGCATTCCTTGTATTATCGTTTTTAAAGACGGTAGACCCGTTGAAAAAACGGTCGGTTTATCTACGAAAGCGGAACTTGCGGAAATGCTTATAAAATATATCTAATAATAGTT
>CAJMEI010000014.1 GCA_905212395.1 uncultured Christensenella sp.
TCGCTTTTATTTTATTTTAAAATATGTTATATTTATATAAATATAAGTTTAAGACTATTTGGAGATAAAGTGAGAAAAACTAAAATTGTATGTACGATAGGACCTTCTAGCGAAAAAGAAGAAGTATTCGAACAGTTATGTTTAGCGGGATTAAACGTAGCGCGTTTAAATTTTTCGCACGGGTCGCACGAAGAGCATCAAAAAAAGATAGATATGATAAAAAGGGTTAGGGAAAAATTAAAATTACCCATAGCCATAATGCTAGATACCAAAGGACCTGAATTCAGGCTCGGACTTTTTGAAAACGGAAGCGTTGAAAAAAAGGAAGGGGACAAATTTATATTTACGACCGATAAAATAACGGGCAACGAACAAAGAGTTTCCGTTAGTTACGAAAATCTTTCAAAAGAATTAGAAGTCGGCGACGTAATACTAGTAAACAACGGTTTATCTAAATTCAGGGTAACGAATATAAACGGCAACGATATAGAAACGGTTACGGAAGTAGGCGGAGTAATATCTAACAGAAAAAGTCTTGCGTTTCCCGAAAAAATGTTAAAACAAGTTTATTTAAGCGAGCAGGACAAATCCGATATTTTATTCGGAATGGAAAACGGGGTTGATTTTATAGCCTGTTCTTTCGTATCCTGCAAACAGGATTTAGTGGACGTAAAAAACTTTATTGCAGAAAACGGCGGTGCGGATATAGAAATTATCGCTAAAATAGAAAATAATTTCGGAATTGACAATATTGAAGATATTTGTTCTGAATGTAGCGGAATAATGATAGGCAGGGGAGATATGGGTGTAGAAATACCTTTTGAAAAATTACCTGCCGTACAAAAACTTTTAATAACTAAGTGTAGACTTTTGGGTAAAAGAGTTATTACCGCAACGGAAATGTTGGAGTCGATGATTACTAACGCCCGTCCCACGAGAGCCGAAATTTCGGACGTTGCCAACGCCGTTTACGACGGAACCAGCGCGGTAATGTTATCGGGCGAAACGGCAATGGGTAAATATCCCGTATTGACCGTACAAACAATGTCTAAAATTTGCGAAGAAACCGAAAAGAATATACATTATGACAAAAGGTTTAGGTCTTATCAATTTACGATAAAAAACACGTTGGACGCAATATCGCACGCAACGTGCCAAATGGCGATAGATATACACGCAAAAGCGGTAGTAGTTTGTTCGCTGTCGGGGATGACCGCAAGAATGGTATCGCGTTTCCGTTCGCCTACGGATATAATCGGGGTAACGGTAAGCGAGAAAGTTTGGAGAAGGCTTGCGCTATCTTGGGGAGTAACGCCCGTTTTAACGGAAGAATATCCGTCGGTAGAAGTGTTGTTCTACCACGCGAAAGAACTTGCTAAAAAGTATTTTAAATTAAAGAAAAACGATTTGTTCGTAATAACCGGCGGACAAATGAATAAGTCGGGGAACACTAACTTAATTAAAATAGAAACGGTTTAAACGGAGAATAAAAAATGACCGATTTGATTGATGAAATTTTAGTTGCAGAACAATCCGCAAGGGACGTTATAGCGAAAGCTAAAGATTTAGCGTCGAAAATGATTGAAACCAACGATAAAGAATGTGAAAAAATTTTAAACCAAGCGGTTGAAAATTCTAAAAAAGACAGAAAAGACAGCTTAGAAATGGCAAAAGGTAAAGCCGACGAGGACGCTAAAAAATTGCTTCAAGCAAAAACGGAAGAGTTGGAGTATTTTAAAGAGCAAATTCAAAGTCGGGAATATATTTTTGCAGAAGAAATAGTCGGGAGGATTAAAAAGTGGCAATAGCCCGTATGAAAAAGCTCGACCTTGTGGGAATGATAGCTGACAAGGACGAAATTCTCGATTTAATGCAAAAAACTTCCGCCGTAGAGATAATATCGGTTAAGCAAGGGGAAGAACAAACTTCTTTAAAAGACGAAAGGCTAGAAGAAGTCGAAAAAGCGATAAACGTTTTATCCCAGTATGCAAAAAGCAAATTTCTAACGGTAAATTACGGCGAGTTTTTGTCTTACAAAGATAAGCAAGAGAGAATGCTAGCGTTATCCAAAGAGATTTTAGAGCTTGATGAAAATTTAAAAAAGAATATTTCTTTGCTTGAAAAAACGGAGATAAAAAAGTCGGAAGCCGAAGTTTACGGTAAAGTCGAAAGGGATTTTTCGTCCTTTTCGCTTAAAAAATTCAAAACTTTTTTCGGTTGCATTAAAAAGGAAAAAGTCGAAAGCGTAAACTTAGGGTTAAACGGCGTAAAGTTTGCCGATTTTTGCCTGTACCAGTCCGACGTTGACCGTCAGCCGATTTTAGCCGTGGCAATGCCTAGCGCGGAAGGGGAAGTGGACAAAATTTTAACCGCTAACGGTTTTAGTTTATGTCCGTTTGACAGCGGTAACGGGATAAACGTTTTAAACGGCGTAGAAAGCGATATTTCTAAAATAAAAGAGCAAATTTCTTGCCAAAAGGAAAGGCTGAAAAGTTTTTCGACAAGAATAAACGAACTTAAAATATTTTACGATTATCTTTTATTCGTGGGCGAAAAAGCCGAATCGGGCGAAAAAATGTCTTATACGGACAGCACTTTTTATTTAAAAGCCTACGTTCCTGCGGAAGAAGTTAAAAACGTGGAGAGCGTTTTATCGGTAAAGGAAAATTTATATATGGAATTTTCCGACCCCACCGAACAAGACAACCCGCCCGTTTTAATGAAGAATAATAAAGTGGTGCGCAATTTCGAGAACGTAACCAACTTGTATTCGCCCCCGTCTTATAGGGAATTTGACCCAAACACCGTAATGAGTATATTCTTTTCGCTGTTTTTGGGTTATATTACCGCCGATTTTGCTTACGGAGTGTTGATGATAATTTTCGCTTTCGTAATGTATTTCAAAAACGGCAAAAGAGATAACGGAATTACAAGGCTTTTTTGGGTAATAGGCTACGGCGGAATATTCGCGATGCTTTGGGGAGTTTTGTTTAATTCCTATTTTGGGTTCGCGCTCCCGTTTTATAAAGCTTTAATGCCCGACCCGCAAAAAGCGTATTGGTCTTTTGCGGGGATAAGAGTTCCTGCTAATTTAATTATATCTATGTTACTCGGCGTGTTGCATTTAGTAGTAGGTTATATTTGTAAAGCCGTTCAGGAGTGGCGTAGGGGAAACGTTTTAGACGGGTTAATAGACGGTATAGTTTGGGGAATATTTATGCTCGGACTAGGAGTGTTGATAATTGCCGAAACCGATTATTTCAACGCTAAATTTTTAGTTAAACCTTGCGTTTACGTTTTAATAATATCACTTGCGATAGCGGTGCTGTTTGCGGGTAGAAAAGAAAAGTTTTTCGGAAAATTCACAAAAGGTTTCGGCGCGGTATACGGCGTAATAAACTTTTTATCGGATATTTTAAGTTACGCGCGTTTATACGGTATGATGCTTTCGGGCGTAATACTCGGCGGACTTGTAAGCGGATATTCGGCGGACTTTATAAGATACTTTTCGGCGTCGGGAAATTTCGTTTGGATAATAGGCGCGGTTTTCTTGTTCTTAATAGGACACGCGTTTAATTTAGCGATGGGACTTCTCGGAGCGTATATTCACGATTCTCGTTTGCAATACGTCGAATTCTTTTCAAGATTCTTCGAAGGAGAAGGAGAATTATTTAAACCCTTAGGGTATAACAGAGTATATTCTGTACAAATAAAATAAATTATCGGAGGAAATAAAAATGGGAAATTTTATAGGTGTAACGGGACTTGCGCTTTGCGTAATTCTTTGCGGAGTAGGTTCTTGTATAGGACTTTTTAAAACGGGTTCTGCCGCGGCAGGCGTTTTAGGCGAAAAGCCAAAGCTATTCGGTAAAGTAATGCTACTTGTTTTACTTCCCGCAACGCAAGGTATTTACGGTTTCGTTTTAGGCGTTATAGGTTCGGGTTCTATCGGAGCTTTAACGGTTGCGGAAGGTTGGAGATTACTCGGTTGTTGTCTTCCCTTAACCATCGTAGGTTTCGTATCCGCAATATTCCAAGGTAAATGTGCGGTTAGCTGTATTTACACCGTTGCCAAAGAAGACAGCTTGTCGGGTAAATTATTACTTTTCCCCGCAATGATAGAATTCTACGCAATACTATCTTTGGTAATATCTATAATGATTATTTAATATGAGTAAAAATGAAATTATAAACAAAATAACGCAAGACGCTCAAAGCGAAGCGGATAATATTATTTTAAACGCCAAAAACAAGGCGAAAGAAAAAGTTATCGAAACCGAAAGGCAAGCAAAAGACTACTTTTCCGCCGAAAAGAAAAAAACTTTGGAGCTATGTAGGGAGCTTGCCGAAAAAAAGGACGCTCAAACAAGGCTGGAAGCAAACAAATTAGAGCTTCAAGCTAAACACGACGTATTAAACGGCGTGTATAACCTCGCGTACGAATTACTTATGAAAAGTTCGGACGAAGAGCTTTATAAAATTTTCGTAAAGCAGGCGGAAAAATATTCTCAAAACGGGGACAAAATATTCGTCGGGCAAAATCTTGCGTTTTTCAAAAAAGTAGAAAAAGAAAAATTTTTCGCCGAAAAAAATCTGGTTTTATCCGATACCCCTGCCGAAAATGCGGACGAAATAATTTTATCGGGTAAAATATCCGATACCGTTTTGTCGATAAAGGGAATGTTAGAAGAAGATAAAGAGTTTTATTCGGGCGAAATTGCCGAAAGACTTTTTAAAGAAGATTAAATTTTTGCGCTTATAGCGATATTCGTTGGAGAGTATAATGAATAATTACGACTACGTAAACGGGATAATAGCCGTAAAAGAAACGTATTTAATAAAAGAAAAATTCGATTATCTTTTGGGCTTGCCCGTTAAAGACGCATTAAAACAGTTATGCGATTTGCCTTACGGACAAGGCGTGAATTTAGACGGCGAAACCGATTATAAAAGCCTTGTCGACCACGACGAAAAGGCTATAAACGACTTTATTCAAGAGTTTGCGCCAAGTATTAGCGAAAAAGCGTTTTTCCTTTTAAAAAACGATTACGAAAACTTAAAAACTATCGTTAAAAGCGATATAGGCGGGTTTAGCGAACAAAATTTATTTTCTAGCCAAGGGTTATACAGCGTAGAAAAATTAAAAAACGATTATAAAAACGACAAGTTAAATTCCTATATGAGTCTTTGCGTAAAAGAGATAAAATCGCAAAAAGAAATTACGGGAAGTTTAATAGGTAACGTGGTTTTAAAGTATTATTATTTAGAACTTTTAAGTAAAGTTAAAAGAAAGCCTTTAAGGCAAATAATTAAACGTCAAGCCGATTTAATAAACGTATTAAAAACGTTAAAAACGCAAAACGTTCAAGAAGAAAAGAAATATTTTTTAAAAGGCGATTTACCCGAAAAAGCTTTTTTACTTTTGGCGGACGAAAATAAATCCGTTAAAGATAGAACTAGTTTGTTAGAAGACTTAAAGGACGTAGCAACGCTCGCTTTAAATAAAGGATACGCGTTAGCGGAAAAACAAGCCGAAATAGAAAACTTAAAAATATTTTCGGACAAAAGATATTCTTTGTCTAGCTACGAGCCGTTTTGTTGGTACGTTCTCCAAAGAAAAACCGAAAATAAAAACGTTAAAATTTTATTTTCGTCTAAACTTGCGGGACTCGACGAAGAAAAAATAAAACAAAGACTTATAAAGGTGTAGTATGGACGGAAAAATTGCAATAATCGGCGACGGCGACAGCATAACCGTTTTTAAAGCCGTGGGAGTCGATACTTTTAAGGTAGAAAGCGGAAAAAATTGCGAAAAGCAGTTAAAAAAAATCGCAAACGACTATTCCGTTATATTCGTAACGGAACAGTTTGCCGAAGATATAAAAGATTTGTTGAAAATTTTTGACGAAAAGCCTTATCCCGTAGTTTTAATAATTCCTTCTAAAAACGGGGATACGGGTTACGGCATACAATCGCTTAAAATCGCTATGAATAAAGCGTTGGGCGTAGATATTTTATTTAATAATTAGTTAAGGAGAAAACAATGGCAGGAAGAACCGTAAAAGTGTCCGGACCGCTTATCGTCGCCGAAAATATGGGCGAAAGCAAAATGTTTGACGTTGTAAGGGTTTCGGATAAAGGGTTAATCGGAGAAATAATAGAACTAAGGGGAGATAAAGCTTCCATTCAAGTATACGAAGAAACCGCAGGTTTAGGCGCGGGGGAAGTCGTATATTCTACGGGAGAACAACTTTCGGTAGAACTTGCCCCCGGACTTTTAACGGGTATTTTCGACGGTATTCAAAGACCGCTCGAAACCATTTATTATAAATACGGCAGTAGAATTACAAGGGGAGTAAACGTAACTAACCTTGACCACGAAAAAAAGTGGGCTTTTACGCCGACAGCCAAAGTGGGCGATAAAGTAGTCGCAGGCGACGTTTTAGGTACGGTTCAAGAAACTAGTATAGTCGTTCATAAAATAATGGTTCCGAACGGCGTTAGCGGTACTGTTGAAAAAATCTACGAAGGCGAATTTAATATAGAGCAAACGGTTGCCGTAATTTACGACGGGAAAAAGGAAGTAAACGTAAGTATGCTTCAAAAATGGCCCGTTCGTAAGGGTAGACCTTATAAACAAAAACTCACCCCCACAAGACCTATGGTTACGGGGCAAAGAGTTATAGATACGCTTTTCCCGATAGCTCGTGGCGGAGTCGCGGCTGTCCCCGGTCCTTTCGGAAGCGGAAAAACGGTAGTTCAGCACCAACTTGCAAAGTGGGCGGACGCGGATATTATAGTCTACGTCGGTTGCGGAGAGCGTGGAAACGAAATGACGGACGTTTTAAACGAATTTCCCGAACTTAAAGACCCCAAAACGGGCGAACCGCTTATGAAAAGGACGGTACTTATAGCAAACACTTCGGATATGCCCGTTGCGGCGAGAGAAGCTTCTATTTATACGGGAATTACGATTGCCGAATATTATAGAGATATGGGCTATAACGTAGCGATAATGGCGGATTCTACTTCGCGTTGGGCGGAAGCATTAAGAGAAATGAGCGGTCGTTTGGAAGAAATGCCGGGCGACGAAGGATATCCCGCGTACCTTGCAAGTAGACTTGCAGGTTATTACGAGAGAGCGGGTATAGTAAAAATAAACGGCTCGGAAGATAGAGAAGGCTCGGTTTCGGCAATAGGCGCGGTTTCCCCCGCAGGCGGAGATTTATCCGAACCCGTAGCGCAAGCAACACTTAGAATTGTTAAAGTATTCTGGGGGTTAAGCGCAAGCCTTGCGTATAAAAGACACTTCCCCGCAATAGACTGGTTAATCAGTTATTCCTTATACTCGGACAACGTAAAAAAGTACTTAGACGAACGTATAGGCGAAGATTTTTGCAAAAATAAAGAATTTATTATGAAGATTTTGCAAGAAGAATCGGCGTTGGACGAAATAGTAAGATTAGTCGGAATAGAAGCGTTGTCTTCGTCCGATAGACTTATTATGGAAACGGCAAAGATAATAAGGGAAGACTATTTGCACCAAAACGCTTTCCACGAAACGGATACTTACACTTCGCTTGAAAAGCAAAATTTAATGCTTAAAATGATTTATTCTTTTTACGAAAATTCGCAAAGAGCACTAAATGCATTCGTTAAATTAGACGATATTTTAGCGCTCCCCGTAAAAGAAAAAATAGGTAGGGCTAAGTATATAGAAGAAAGCGAAAAAGATAAATTCGAGCAAATTTTAAAGGAAATCGTTTCCGAAATAAACGCTTTAATCGACGGAGAAAGTGAAGATGCTTAAAGAATATAAAACGATAACGGAAGTCGTAGGACCTTTAATGGTCGTAGAAAACGTACAAGGCGCAACTTACGACGAACTTGTAGAAATTGTAGACGGCGACGTAATAAGAAAAGGAAAAGTTTTAGAAGTAAATAACGACAAGGCAGTCGTTCAGTTATTCGATAACTCGCAAGGATTAAAAATTTCGGAAGCGAAAGCAAGATTTTTAGGTCGCGGTTTAAGTCTTAACGTGTCCAAAGATATGCTAGGTAGGGTTTTCGACGGTATGGGTAATCCTAAGGACGGCGGTCCTGAAATTATCCCCGTTAAAAAAATGAATATCAACGGCGAACCTATAAATCCCGCAGGTAGAGATTATCCTAACGAATTTATCCAAACGGGAATTTCCGCAATAGACGGACTTAATACTTTGGTTAGGGGGCAAAAATTACCCGTATTTTCTATGAGCGGACTTCCGCACGCGCAACTAGCGGCGCAAATTGCAAGACAAGCCAAAGTTTTAAACAATAATTCGGAATTCGCGGTCGTTTTCGGGGCGATAGGTATTACCTTTGAAGAAGCTCAATATTTTATAGAAGATTTTAAATCTACGGGAGCGTTAGAGAGGACGGTTTTATTTACGAACCTAGCAGGCGACCCCGCGATAGAGAGAATTGCAACTCCCCGTATGGCTTTAACTTGCGCGGAATATCTTGCATTCGAATGCGGTATGCACGTTTTAGTAATTTTAACCGATATTACCAACTACGCCGAAGCTTTAAGAGAAGTAAGCGCGGCAAGGCGTGAAGTCCCCGGCAGAAGGGGGTACCCCGGATACTTGTACACCGATTTAGCTTCGCTTTACGAAAGAGCGGGTAGAATAAGAAATTGTAACGGTTCAATCACGCAAATTCCCATTCTTACTATGCCGGAAGACGATAAAACTCACCCTATCCCCGACCTTACCGGTTACATTACGGAAGGGCAAATTATTCTATCTAGGGAATTGTACAAAAAGGGCGTTAATCCGCCTATTGACGTACTTCCGTCCCTTTCTCGTTTAAAAGATAAAGGAATAGGCGACGGCAAAACGAGAGAAGACCACGCCGACACTATGAACCAACTTTTCTCTTGCTACGCTAGGGGAAAGGAATGTAAAGAATTATCGGCAATACTAGGCGAAAGCGCGTTAAGCGAAACCGATAAACTCTACGCCGTTTTTGCGGAAGCTTTTGAAAGAGAATATATAAATCAAGGTTTTACTACCGATAGGAGCATAGAGCAAACTTTGGATATCGGTTGGAAACTTTTAAGAATGCTTCCCAGAAGCGAATTAAAACGTATTAAAGAAAAGTATCTTGATAAGTATTACGGAGAAAATAAATGACGAGATTAAACGTCAACCCCACTAGAATGGAGTTGAAAAAACTCAAAACAAGGCTTTCTACCGCGGTTAGGGGACATAAGCTTTTAAAGGATAAATCGGACGAAATGATTAGAAGATTTACCGTAATAATAAAGCAAGCCAAAACGTTAAGAGAAAGCATAGAAAAAGACGTTGCGGACTTGTTTAAAAGTTTTGCCTTAGCAAGCGCGTTAGAGAGCGACGCCACTATGGAAAGGGCGTTTTTAATGCCTGCGTTTTCCGTTTCGGCTTTGTGCGACGTTGCAACCGTTATGGGTGTAGAAGTCCCCGAAGTAACTGTAAAAGGCGTCGGTCAAAAAAAACTCCCGTACGCTTACGGAGAAATTACGTCGGAAGCGGACGATAGCGTTAAAAAGGCTAGCGACCTTCTTCCTAAAATGGTAGAACTTGCGTGCGTTGAAAAAAAGGTTAGAGTTTTGTCTTACGAAATAGAGAGAAATAAAAGAAGAGTAAACGCATTAGAATACGTTATGATTCCGCAACTAGAAGAAACCATTAAATATATCAAGAGTAAGCTCGACGAAAACGAAAGGGCAAGCGTTATAAGAATTATGAAAGTTAAAAGTAAAACCGTTTAGGTTTAGTTTGATTTTCAGTTCACTAATAAGCTAATACAAAGGCGTGTAACTTTTTGCTTACACGCTTTAATTGATACAATAAATATTTATCAGTTAGATTTTAAAAACGGCTATATGTTGATTAAAGTGTTTTTTTATATAAAATAAATGATAAGTAAGGTGCAAAAATTAAGCAAGATTGAACATATAAAACCTAAACAAAAGGATTATAAAGCGTAGACAAGGCGGACGGCAAAAATTTTGCCGTCCGCCTACGTTTATTTTGTGGTTTAAATTTAATTTGTTAAAAACTTTATTTTATAGTTAAGTTTCCGTTAGAGTTAGTTATATTTTTGTTTATTTTTTTCGTAACGTTAAAGGAATTTATTATAGTGTTGCCGTTTTCGTAAAGTTTTTCTCCGCGTTCGTTTTCAAGTCCTAGTAAATAATCGGAACTTTCTTCTAACAAAACGCAAAGTTTAAATAATACGTTTATAGACGGCAAATTTTGTCCTTTTTTCCAGTTTGAAATATTTCCTTCCGAAATGTCTAAAATTTGCGCTATTTGTTTTTGAGAATATTTGCTACTTTTAATAGCTTCTTTAATTCTTTCACTAAATAACATCCCTATCACCTATTATTCAGTTTAACAAAATTATTATTGCTACGCTTGACAATTCAATTATACTGAATTATAATAAAACTATTCATTTATACTGAATATTTTTAAGGGGTTTTATATATATGAAAAGAATTTTATTGGCTTTATTAATAACGAGTTTAACGTTATTTGGCGCATTTTTCGTTACGTCTTGCAAAAGCGATTCTAGCGGGGAGAATAATTCTCAAACATTCATTTTCTCTTCGGTTTCAAGTAGTTCAAGCGAAACGGATGGCGAACAAGGTAATTCTTCTAGTTCGTCAAGTTCTTTTTCTCAATCTTTAAGTGAAACGGATAGCGAGCAAAGTAAATCTTCTAGTTCGTCTAGTTCGAAAAAAGAAGATTCTTCGCAAGGACACGTTCACCAAATGCAACATGTCGCAAGGGTAGAAGCAACCGGCTCGACTTCCGGCAACGTTGAATATTATCATTGTGTGTCTTGCGGTAAAAATTTTAAAGACAAAAACGGAACTACGGAAATAACGGACGTAGTAATTCCTGCTACTCGTAAAATAACTTTTAAAACTTTAACCGTAGACGGAAATAATAACGTTTACGGAAAAGTTCCGAACAGTCAAACAACGTATAGTTTTTTAACGGAAGTTTCCACGCCCCATAACGTATCGTACATTGTGTCTCTTGATATATACGGAATACAACAAGTTCCTACAAAAACCGTGCCTATAAACGTTGGGGATAACGTATTTTATATAACTGAAACTGTCGGGAACGATATTACGCTTTATACGGTAACCATTCGCCGTAGACCTGTTTATACGGTAACTTTTAATACAAATTGTTCAACAGTGGTAGAAAATCAACTAGTGGAAGAAGATTTTTTTGCGATAGAACCTAAACTAGAAAAGATAGGGTACACTTTTCTAGGTTGGAATTATAGTTTTCAAAATCCTATTACAAGCGATATTCAAATAACTGCGTCTTGGTCTGCCAACATAGATACTAAATACAAAGTAGAATATTATCTTCAAAATTTAAAAGACGATTATTATACTTTATACGAAACGTATAACTTTTCAGGCACGACCGATACAACGGCAACGGCTGAACAACTAGGTTACGAACATTTCTCTTTTAATTATGATAATAGTTTAACTAGCGGTAATATCGATGGCGACGGTAGTTTGGTTTTAAAGCTATATTATACAAGAAACTCATACGTTTTGTCTAACGAAAATACCGAATATGGTGAAATAACAAACGGAAATACTATAAAATACGGAGCTAGCGTAACTACTTGCGCTACGGAATATTTGGGATGCGAGTTTTTAGGCTGGTATAGCGGAGAGCAATTGCTTTCTACAAACAAAAACTACGCTTTTATTATAGACAAAAACGTAACCGCAAAATTTAAGTCTAAACAAGAAACGTCAAACTTAATTTTTACCGCCGACAAAACGACTTTTATTATTACAGGGATACAAGATAAAACCGTAACGCAAATAATTATTCCAAATTATACGACTAGTATACGGGAAAGTTCTTTTAGTGGTTGTAGTAGATTAGAAGAAATAACAATACCATTTGTAGGAGCTGTAGCCGGAAAAACTTCTTCGGATACCTATCAATATCCTTTTGGATACATATTTGGCGAGTCTAGCTATACGGGTGGTACGAAAACAAAGCAATATTACTATGGTTCGTCTACAAGCTCAACAACTTCTAGCACATATTATATCCCGACAAGTTTAAAAAAGGTAACTGTTACGGGTGGAAATATATTGTATGGTGCTTTCTATAATTGTAGTAGCTTAACAAGTGTAACAATTCCCGACAGCGTAACGAGTATAGGAAGTAGTGCTTTCTCTGGTTGTAGTAGTTTAGAAAACATATATTATACGGGAGATATAAACGGCTGGGTACAAATAAATGCTTTAGATGGTTTAATGGTATATGGTAAATCTATCAAGAACTTATATATACAAGGAAAATTACTAACAGAAGCAAATATAACTGCAAATATAACTGAAATACCTGGTTGTGCTTTCAGAAATTGTAGTAGTTTAACAAGTATAACAATCCCCGACAGCGTAACGAGTATAGGGAATTATGCTTTCCGTGGTTGTAGTAGTTTAACAAGTATAACAGTGGACGCAAATAATACTAACTATTGTTCTATTTACGGAAACTTATATACAAAAGATAAAGAGACTTTAATACAATACGCAATAGGAAAAAAGGATAGTAGTTTTATAATTCCAAACAGTGTAACGAGTATAGGGAATTGGGCTTTCTCTGGTTGTAGTAGTTTAACAAGTGTAACAATCGGAAACAGCGTAACGAGTATAGGAAGTAGTGCTTTCTCTGGTTGTAGTAGTTTAACAAGTATAACAATCGAAAACGGAGTAACGAGTATAGGGAATTGGGCTTTCTCTGGTTGTAGTAGTTTAACAAGTGTAACAATCGGAAACAGCGTAACGAGTATAGGAAGTAGTGCTTTCTCTGGTTGTAGTAGTTTAACAAGTATAACAATCGAAAACGGAGTAACGAGTATAGGGAATTGGGCTTTCTCTGGTTGTAGTAGTTTAACAAGTGTAA
>CAJMEI010000015.1 GCA_905212395.1 uncultured Christensenella sp.
ACGGCGGGCGATGCCGATAATAATTTTGCATATATTCCTCCTGGTTTTAACGTGAAAAAGGTCGCTGATTTTTCTTTATCACCGACCTGAAATGCTCCGCAATATAATTTGCGGAAAGATATTTAATTGTCTGTTGTGACTACATATATCTGCCTCTCGATTTGTTTTAAGAATAAAAAAAACCGTGCGATTTCGGTTGCCTTTTCAGGCTCGTTCTTCGCACGGATTTCAATCCGAATTATTTAATTTTTAGGCCATTTTATCTAAAAAACCGTACAACAACAAAACCCACGCTAAAACCCTTAATTTTTTCGGTTTCAACGCCCGTCGCGGTAGTTGCTATATTTTTAGCAACCCTATGGCAAACGACGGTAATTCTTCTCTCGGACAAGCGCGATCAAAACGCCTATCCGCATTCGCCCTACGACATAGGGAACGAACGTTCGGGCAATATCTTCACACCCGACAGCGCCTATTTTTACGGCGCAAGGCATGACCTTATATCAAACCATTTCTATTATAACATACGAACATTTGTTCGTCAAGTGCTTTTGTCAAGATTTTTTCAAGCGCAGACAAAATAGGCTTAATGTATTTATCAAGCCTTTCTGAAAGGTAATTTTATATCAATAAAAACTATTTAACTTCCAAAAATTTCATTAGAAATGCGTCGGGGAAAACGAATTGCTTTTCGCCCGCGTCAAATTTAACGCGCAAATACTTTTTCGCACTGTCAATCCAAACAATCACGCCGCTTCCGAATTTTTTGTGCGTAACGGTTACGCCGATTTGTACTTTTGCAAGCATTTCTTCAAGCGCCTTTTCGGCGGCAAGTTTTTCTTCGTTTTGCTTTTGCGCGGCGGTGTTATCCGTAACCGTGGCGGCAATTTCGTCTTCGGTGGTATTTCCCGATTTTTCGGAGCGATATTTTTCGGGAATAAGAATACTCTCGAAGTCGGTCATCGTGGCTTGTTGCTTTCCGTATAACTCTTCGTATTCTTCGCGCCTTAAAACCGTATCCCAACCACCGATTGCTTCGTATTCGTGTTTGTCGATACCGGTATACGATAAACTCGAATTTTCGTATTTTCTGAATCCGAAAATGCCTTGATTCATCTTTTCGGAATCGAAAAGCCCTATCGAACACAACACGTCGAAATCTTTTACCGTAAGTCCCGTAACCTTTTGGAAAAGTTCGGGTTCGATTTGCGTAATGACGTCCTTTACCGTTTGTTCGCGATAATCGGTGAGATACATAAATGCAGGAATTCGCGCTGCAAGTTTCAAAAGGTTTTCCTGCACCTGTTTACGCAAAGATTTTGCCTTCTTTTCGTCTTCGGTAAGTTCTTTTTTCTCGGTTAGCGTTAAATCGTCACCTTTCTCCTTTTTGAGTTTTTTAACTTTTTCAGAGCGGTTTATAATCGTCTGAATCTCGGCGTTTAGCGAACGAAAACCTTCGATACGCATAAGCGCGTCCAAAGCGTCCTGATTGTTTTGCAACTTTTTAAGCGTGTCGTTATCGACGTGCACCAAAAGGGCGGTTTGCCAACGTTTTGCAAGCAAAGTAGCCGACGTTCCTGCATAAGTAATATCCAAAATGTCCTGTGCGTCGATACGATTCATTGACGAGCCGTCAAACGCAAGCACAGGCAAGAAAGAAATGAAATCTTTCACTTTTTGTTCGGGGCTTGTTTCGTCAACTTTCAATCTGCACGAATAGTCGGAAATCTGATGCAATGCACGCTCTAATGCAAAGTCGAAAATATAACACTCTTGCTTGATAATTTCCTTGTCGCCGTTGTCGTTCACAATCTCCCAAGGCGATTGAACGCGGAACGCCGTTTGAAAATAAGTTTCGGGCGAATTAAGGTTGCGCAGCATAAACACGCCTGCCCAAGGTCTGACCGTAACGCCCGTGGTAAGTTTTCCGCAAGACAGGGTTATGGTTTTCGTTACGAGCGGATCGCCCATAGCGGCTTTTACGGGCGCAAGCGCGTCCAAACCGATACCCGCTTTCGTACCCGCGCAAACGATAATTTTGTAATCGTCGAAAAAGTTATTTTGCTTTTGCCGTAGCAAATTATACATGGCATAACAACTAGAAACGTTCGGCAAAAACCATAAAGTGTGCGACAGAACGTTCAAAAGCGTGGTATCCGAAAAGGGCATGGGCGGACGTTCGGCACCGAGTTTCAACCCGTCAACGGGCATGTAACTACCTTGTATCATTTTAAGCCATTTCTGTACGTCGTCTTCGTAAACGAAATGCGCCGTTTCTACTTTGCCTTTTTCGGTAACTTCCGCACGGAAAAATTCGTTAATATCGAATTCGTCGTAACCCTCGTTTATCGCAACGTTGGCGGTTATAGAATCGGGTACTTTATAGGTAAGCATTACCATTTTCGGTAGTGCCGCATAAAGGTTTTCTCCGCGAGAATAATCCCATTTTTCTTTTGCAGATTGCTCGTTGGAATACGTCCAGTTAAAAACCTGATCTTCCAAAAATTCGCCCGAATTAAGCGCGCGGAACGGTGTACCTGATAAATACAAATAATGTTCCGACGTGATAGGCAAAAACGTTTCGTTTATGGCGTTACCTGCTTCTTCTTTCTGATATTTTTCAAGGTCGAAATCGTCGTCTTCTTCGTCGTATTTTTCAAACAAATTTTTTGCGTTTTCACGCCAAGCACCAAAGTGGTATTCGTCAAAAACGATAATATCCCAGTTGGTTGTATGGATAAATTCGTTTTTCGCTTTTATACCGCCGGCGTCGTTTGTGCCAAGCAAATCCTGAAAAGAACCAAAAACAACAATGGGTTTTGTTTTGTCGCAAGCGTCGTACTGTTCGTCAAGTTTTTTTGCGTCGAACTTTGCCTCTTTGTTGCTCACAAATTGCCAGCCTTTGAAATCTATGTGATGAGTCAAGTCTTCTTGCCAAGCGGATTCAACGGCAGGCTTAAACGTAAGCACAAGGATTTTTTTGAATCCCATCGCCTTGCACAATTCGTATGTTGCAAAAGTCTTGCCAAAACGCATTTTTGCATTCCACAAATATTTTGGCGGGCGCGTGGGATCGTCAATTTTTGATTGCTCAAAATACGATTTTGTCATATTGACGGCTTGTTGCTGTTCGCCACGCATTGCAAAATTCCACGTGCGATTGCCTTCAAACCTTGTTTCGGTGCGGATTTCTTCAATCGCCGTCAAAGCGTCCGAAAGCGTGCAACGGAACCATTCGTTTTTATCCGCTCCTTCGTTAAGCTGCAAAAAACCTTTGTGCTTTAACAAACGGTGCACGTCCTTGTCGGTAAAACAAGTGCCGTCAGCGCGCATTGCCGATTCTTTGAACAGAATTTTGAAATTGATTGCCGCCGTATGCAGTTGTTCGCGGATACGCGTTTCGGTGTCTTTTCTGTCTGTGTAGCCGATTTTGATATATCCGTCGTGGCCTTTTACGTCGGGCAGAATATATCCGTAAATTGTCGGCACAACGTAAGGACGTTTATGTAAAATTTCGGAAAGACTGATATTATTCGCCATAATGTCACTCCATGGGTTTAATCATCGATTCTATAAAATCGATTTCTTCTTGCGACAAGTCGTATTTCTTATACAACTCTGCATCTGTCCACGGCTTTGAAAAATCTTGCATAGGAACAAAACAGAATTTTTCTCTTGATATGTTTATTGATGTTAACGCTTGCAATAATAAAAATCTAAAAAACTTTGTTTTTATATAGTTGCTTAGATTTTCAGCGACAGTAAAGTTATCAGAACTATTCAAAACCAAATACGTTTCAGTACATATTTCTTGTGGTTTTAAAACTTTTATAGTAGAAACAACTTGATATTTTCCGTCAGATGACGGTTTGTTTCCACCAGACATTGCTTTTGTCATTATTACTTTGTACTTATTTGCAATTTTACTCTTATCAGATACTTTATTTTTCTCAATATAAGAATAACCATTCAAAGAAAAAAGTGTATAATCTTCCTTTTGTTTTTCTTTATGTCCGTTTTCACTACTAATAAGACCAAAATAGTTCCTTGATAGAACGCATTTGTCAAAAGATCTCTCCGCTTTTAATTTTACTTTTCTTATTATGTCAATAGCGACGTTATCTCTTACAAAAATATCAAATTCGTTCAGTTTTCTTGTTGTAATATTTACATCGTTATTTTTTCGATTTTCGATAGTGCATTCACCACTATATTCTCTATCCCACAAAAAATAACTAACACCACCGGCGATAATAACTCCGGGAAAACATTCTGCGCTATTTGCATAATCAATAAGACATTTTATATGACTATCGTTCAACATATTATATCGAAAATCATCCAATCCTTTGCCTCCTGCAAACCAGCGTGATGGGGTAATCATTACAATGTACCTTGGTTTCACTTTTTATTTTGTTCTACAAAATATTGATATATCGGCATTGCGCTCGAGCCCGTGCCGCCTCCGTCTGATAATTGATAAGGCGGGTTAGATATAATTACGTCGAATTTCATATTAAAAATTTTCTCCGGGTTTTCTGTGTGTATAAATTCGTATGCGTGGGTTTCTTTTTCATCGCCACGGTCGTAAGATTTGTTTGCACCACAAAACTTACATTTGTCACCTACCCAAGTATGCTTTATACGGCGAAATCGTATATTGCCTTCGGCTGTGTTGAAATGAGAAATCGAGTATTCGCCGTTTGGATATTTTGAGCAATACAGGCTACGGCGAGATAACAAACTTGTGAGTTCCGTGATTGCAAAGCCGTAAAGTTGCTTGTGGAAGATATGGTCAATACGTTCTTGCAAGTTAGGAATTTTGTCTTGCAACCCTACAAGCAAACGCTTGGCAATTTCTCTAAGGAAAACTCCCGTTTTGCAAGCCGGATCTAAAAACGTAGTGTTTGGATCGGAAAACAATTCCTGCGGCAGTAAATCGAGCATTTGATTTACTACGTCGGGCGGGGTAAAAACTTCGTCGTTAGATAAATTCGCAAGACACGACAAAACGTCGGGTGTGTGCAAAGTCTTGTTTTTGTAGATTTTGTCAAAAAAGGATTCAGTCATTTTCTTGCACCTTCCTGTAATGCACGGGCGGATATTCGCATATCGGCTCTGCCATATATTCTTTTGTTGCGGGGTTGATAGACAAATACTTCCGTATATCTTCGGGGATGTCGAGAAGTGATAGTTGCTCGCTTTTTGGTTTGTCGTTGGCTTTGAGCATCACGTCAAGGCGAAAATCACGACGTTTTAACTTTGTGCCGAACATAAGACTCCATTCGGGAAAAATAATCGGCGTTTCAAGGTCGTTCTGATTTTCATCCACGCACATAAGCGTCAAAGCGTTGCCGCATAAAATGTTTTTGGAAAGGATATATTTCACGGCTTCGCGCGTTTCATCACTTACCGCCTTTTTACAAGCAGATTTATATTCTTTATCCCACAACTTGAAAAGCCGTGCGCGACATTCTGAAACGTTGTCTTGCATAATATCCACGCCATAAAGGCTTGTTATTGCAAGCACGGAATATCTTTCAAAGTCATACGGGTTTGATTTATACAGTTTTTTTACGGTGGCAAGTTTGCGCGTTAAAATTTCGGCTAAAAAATTTCCGTTGCCGCACGCCGGCTCTAAAAAACGACTGTCTATCCTATCGCACTCTTGCGCCACTAAGTCACACATGGCTTTTACTTCGCGTTCGGCGGTAAAAACTTCCCCGCGCTCGGCAACGCGTTTTTTAGATTTTATTTGTGAATTTTGCGATTTTACGCCCATTTTACTGTCCTAAGTTTGTATTTCCGATAATATTATATCGTAATTGCGATAAAAAGTCAACGCGTTTGCGTAGTATATATATCGTAAAAACGTAGTAAAATTATTGCGTGAGGTTTTTTATGAACGTTTTGGATAAAATACGCAAACTACAGTGGGATCGAGGCTGGACAGATTATAAATTGGCACAAGCAGCGGATATTTCGCAATCTTCGCTTGCAACGCTGTATGCCCGCCGCACTCCGCCGAAATTAGAAATGTTGCAACGCATTTGCGAAGCGTTCGGCATTACGCTTGCTCAGTTCTTTTTAGAAGATGAAAAGATAGAAGTTTTAAGCGATAGAGAAAAACAAATTCTTTCTTTGTTCCGTAAACTTTCCCCGGAAAAACAAAAAGCCTTAATCGAATTATTTGCAGACTAAAAAACGGCTCCGCTCACCACGGAACCGTTTTTTTGTTTTAAAAATATTTTATTTAAATTCTGTCCCAAATATATTGACATTGTCCCAAATGTATGATATACTATTGCTAACATCAAAGGAGACTATCTCATGAAAAAGAAAAATATTATAAACTTAATCAGATACCATGTAGAAGGAAACGATTTGGGATTCAGAACCGAAGCGTATGAAATAGCAAAAGACTTTGATGATAACGGGGATAATCAATTAGCCGAATACATCACGGCTTTGCTTTCAAACGCCAATACTTTTGTTCCGCAAATGGAAGAAAACAACTGTGTATTTTTAGAAAAATGGACTTACGACAACGGTGATCCATTACCTCTTCCTAAAGCCATTCAACAGGACATTATAGGAATTGTAAACGCCGTATCGCATAATGCGGGAGTTAATAAATTTCTTTTTGAAGGAAAACCGGGAACAGGAAAAACAGAAACGGCAAAGCAGCTTGCCAGAATTTTGGAACGAGATTTATATTATGTAAATTTTTCAAGTTTAATCGATAGCAAACTTGGTCAAACGCCTAAAAATATTATCTCTTTATTTAAAGAAATCAATAGTTTCACTCGTCCGGATAAAATTGTGATTTTGTTTGACGAAATAGATACAATTGCTTTAGATAGGACGAATTCCAACGATTTACGTGAAATGGGCAGAGCCACTTCTACTATTCTGAAAGGCTTTGATAGTTTAGATGAGCGGATCGTTTTGATTGCAACAACAAATTTATTCGAATATTTCGACAAGGCAATAACAAGAAGATTTGATGCGATAATCAATTTCGACAGATACGTAAAATCCGACTTGCTTGAAATTTCAGAAGTGTTATTGAATCTTTATCTTGAAAAATTTAAGTCTGCTGGTAGAAACATTAAATTATTCAGAAAGATAATCGCGCTAATGGATCCGCTGATAATGCCGGGATCTTTAAAAAATATAATCAAAACATCGATAGCGTTCAGCAATCCTGGCGAACCGTTTGATTATTTAAGGCGGCTGTATTTCACTATTTGTAATACGTCAACGTTTGATTTGAAAGTTTTACAAGAACAAGGCTTTACATTAAGGGAAATTGAAATTCTCACCGGCGTTTCAAAAAGTCAAGCCGGCAGAGAATTAAAAGGGGAAAATAATGAGTAACAAAATTTTACAACTAAAAGGAAGTTTTAAAACAGATGGAAACCACACAAAGCCGGCAGCACCTAATATTCCCGAAAAAGGATTGCCGGTTGATGTGGATCATCTGCGTGATTTAAAACAACAACTGGAAGAAATTTTAAAATATTGGCAAGCCGAAACGTTAATCGGAGGTGCACTTGTAAGTGTTTACTATAATAAAATTGTAGCAAAAAGCAACCGAATAAAAGGTCTTCTTGCGAAAGGAAACATAAAACCAAACGACAGCGTCCGTGGAGCCAAATTTGATGTTTCTGGGAAACAGCATATCTTTACACATTTTGTTTCCTTGGATATTTTAAGCGAATCCATTCGCAGATTAAACGAATGTATAAAAATTCTTGAAAAAGATTTTAACGGTAGCATTTCTCATGCCGATATGAAGCCGTTAAATGCCAAAAATACAAACTATTCATTACCTATTTCGATTTTCAAAGCAGTAATAGTTGATTGTTATTATGTGCAAAAATTTAATATTGACAGAGACGTCGAAAAAACAAATGAAAATACAATTGTTACTCTATATAAAACAAATGTAAAAACCACCGAACTACTAAATAAATTAGGCATAACGTCTATTGATGCCGCTTTACTTGATGAAACAACTGTTCGTCTTACCCCCGATGAACTTGATTTATTAAGAGATAAGGCTCCATACCTTATAGCTATGGAAACTGTTGATATAAGAAAACTAACGTTGACGGATATTAACAGTGCATCGGATAAAATTTTAACCATTCCCGATCCGACGACAGAACCAGTGGTTGGCGTAATAGATACACTTTTCGATGACGGTGTTTACTTTAAAAATTGGGTAGAATTTAAGAATATGCTCGATCCCGAGCTTGGCATTGATCCGAGTGATTATAAACACGGCACATTTGTTACTTCAATAATTGTTGACGGTCCCGCCTTTAATCCGAATCTTGAAGACAACTGCGGAAATTTCCGCGTCAAGCATTTTGGAGTGGCGAAAAACGGCTATTTTAGTTCATTTACGGTATTGAAAGCAATACGACAGATTGTTTCGCAAAACAGAGAAATTAAAGTCTGGAATTTATCTTTAGGCTCTGTTTTGGAAATTAACAATAATTTTATTTCGCCGGAAGGTGCGGAACTTGACAAAATTCAAAGCGAATATGACGTCATTTTTATTGTTGCCGGAACTAATAGACCGGAAGGTCGAAAGTTTGGTATGAAAATCGGCGCACCTGCCGATTCATTAAATTCCCTTGTTGTCAATTCGGTCGATTTTAATAATAAACCTGCTTCGTATACAAGAGTCGGCCCCGTCCTATCCTTTTTCAATAAACCCGACGTAAGTTATTATGGTGGCGACGGAAAACAAAAAATCAGAGTTTGTTCGTCACTAGGTGAATATTTTGTAACGGGAACGTCTTTTGCGGCTCCGTGGATAACAAGAAAAATGGCTTTCCTTATATGCAAATTAGGATTGAGCCGCGAAGTTGCAAAGGCATTAATTATCGATTCCGCCGCAAAATGGAATAGGCAGGATAATGTTTCGTATTCGATGGGATACGGCATTGTTGCCAAAGATATCAGAGACATTGTTGAATCACCCGCAGATGAAATTCGATTTATATTGACAGGCGTCTCTGAAGCCTATGAAACGTATGCTTATAACATTCCTGTTCCTTATTACGATAATAAATACCCCTTCTTTGCACGAGCAACTTTATGTTACTTTCCGATCTGTTCGAGAATCCAAGGTGTTGATTATACAAGCACGGAAATGGATATACACTTTGGGCGATTGAAAGAAGACAGTAAAGGTAAAACGCAGATTTTATCTCTTGATAAAAATGCTCAGGGGGATGAAGGTAATATCGCCATCACCGAAGAAAGCGCAAGAAGTTTCTATCGTAAATGGGATAACATAAAACATATCGCCGATACCATCAAGAAAGGTTCTCGACCTAAGAGTAAGTTTAATGCGGACAACTGGGGATTAAGTATAAAAACGAAAGAAAGATTGCAGTCAAAGCACGGTGCAGCCTTGCCTTTTGCAGTTGTCGTTACATTAAAAGAAATGAATGGGATAAATAGAATCGGCGATTTTATTAAATTATGTCAAATTCGCAACTGGCTTGTTTCTGAGGTTAATATTGATAATCTTATTGACGTTCAGGTTAAAGCCGAGGAAACCATTGATTTTGAATAATGACGATAAAATTCGATTTTTTGTTTTTAATAAAATTAAAGGAGAATACAAATGCAGACTGTAAATGAGTATTTATATGATTTGCTTGAAAGAAAGTCTAATAATCAACAATACAATGAGAATGAGAAAAAAGCTTATTCCTTTATGTGTGAATTGCTAAATCAGTGGAAGCAGAAATATAATTCATACGTATGGGACCATGGCGCCATCAAGATAGATGTGCAACTGTCCGGATCAAAAGCAAAAGGTGATGCAATAAAAGGGAAATCGGATATAGATTTGTTTATTTCAATCACTGATTTCGATAATTTACATACAGCAAAAGATTAATATTATGATTTGTATAACTTTTTAAAACCACATTTCCCGGAGGATTGCATTAGGTTGCAAAATGTTTCTATAGGGTTAAAATACGCTGGATGCAGTATTGATGTTACGCCAGGGAAGAAAATTAATCAGCAATCTTTTAGAAAAGGAAGGTTCTATACAGACCACTATATCTATTCAAGAAAAAACGATAAGAATATGCAAACAAATATTCAAGAACACATTAATCTTGTTAGAAACAGTGGGTTGTCTAATGAAATGATGTTACTAAAAATTTGGCGTAATTGCCACGGCTTGGAATTACCGTCAATTGCTATTGAAATAATAACGGATGAAGTATTAAAACAAGACAAAACAAATTCATTATATGATAATATAAAAAAGGTCTTTGAAGCATTACGAGATAGTATTTTGACACGAAAAATAATTGATCCTGCTAACAGTTCAAATAATATCGCCGATTCTATGACCTTAAAAGAAAAACAAGAGATAAAAAATATGGCAGCACAATCTTTAAGTTATGATCATGGCGATACTGTTACAACTAGGAAAATAGTGTGGTGATTATGGATAAAATTGATATAAAACTTTTATTCACCAAAAAGCAAGAGGAAATGCTTGCAAAATTTAGTTTAAGCAAAGCATTTAATCACCCTGTAAGTAAAGGTGATGCTACTGAAATAGAGTGGAGAAATTGGTTTTCATCATTTTTTCCCCGATAGGTATAAAATTGAGCATGCATTTGTTATAGATTGCCAAGGTAATTGTAGTGATCAAATTGACATTGTGGTTTATGATAAACATTTTTCTCCAACAATATTCGAATACAATAATGAAAAATATATTCCAGCGGAAAGTGTATATGCTGTATTTGAGGTAAAACAAACGTTATCAAAAGAACATATTGTATATGCTGCCCAAAAAATTGAAAGTGTTAAAAAATTAATACGAACATCGGCTCCTATTAATACAATACACGGTTTTGTTCAAGGACGTCAAGCTTCTCCAATTATCGGTGGATTATTAACTCTGATAACAGATTGGAAAGATGAGAATATTGAGCAAAATATTCAAGATAGTTTATTGGAAATTGTTAAAACAAATAATCAAAATATTGATTTTATATGTTGTTTATCAAAGTATTCAGCAGCAATTACGGTAGAATTAATTGAATCGACTTTTTGTGGTAAAAAAATAAGCATTCCGAACTTAAAAGTGGTAAATAATGGAGAAAATACTCCTTTGATATTTACATATTTCAAATTGTTGAGGATGTTGCAAGATATGGGTAACGCGCCGGCTATCGAATATGGAAAATACGGCATAAAAGGAATCGAGCCTCAAGGAATATAGGTAAAACAAATTAATACTTAAAGGAGTCACACAATGCGAGCAGTAATTTATGCGCGGTATAGTTCGGATAATCAACGCGAAGCCTCTATCGAAGGACAACTTCGCGAATGTATGGAATTCGCCACATATAACGGTATTCAGGTTATAGATAATTATATCGACCGCGCTATGTCTGCAAAAACCGATAACCGCCCGGAATTCCAGCGCATGATTAAGGATAGTTATAAGCATGCGTTCGATTGCATTATCGTGTGGAAACTCGATCGTTTTGCTCGTAACCGTTACGACAGCGCGCATTATAAAACCATTCTCAAAAAGAACGGCGTAAAAGTCGTTTCGGCAAAAGAAACTATTGCAGAAGGCTCGGAAGGTATCCTTCTTGAATCGGTCCTTGAGGGCATGGCTGAGTTCTATTCGGCAGAACTTGCAGAAAAAGTAACCCGCGGGTTAAAAGAAAACGCGTTAAAAGGGTTATATAACGGCGGAAGCGTTCCGTTCGGTTACGTTATCAATGCTGAGCGCAAATTGGCTATCGACCACTTGACCGCACCGATTGTAGCCGATATATTTAAGATGAGTTACGACGGAAAAACGGTAAAACAGATTTACAACGAACTTGCCGCGAAAAATATAACTCGTTCTAACGGGAAACCGCTTCGGTATAATGCCGTGCGCTATATACTTTCAAATCGCGTTTATATCGGCGAATACAACTACATGGGCGTAAAAATAGAAAACGGCGTTCCCGCTATCGTGGATAAAGAAATATTCGACGGCGTTCAGATCGAACTCGCAAAGAACTCGAAAGCACCCGCTCGCCATACCGCGGCCGACGATTATTTGTTGACGACTCGGTTGTTTTGCGGCAAATGCGGAGCGATGATGGTTGCGCAGGCAGGAACAAGCGCGACGAAAAGAGTCGTGTATCGCTACTATGCGTGCGCTCGTCAGAAAAAACATCTATGCGATAAAAAGATGGTAAGTAAGACTAAACTTGAAAATTTTATCGTTTACAAAACAATGCAAATGTTGCAAACCGAAAATGTAATCGAAAACCTTGCGGAAAAACTATACGAATTGCAGTTTACCGAAAGCACGTTGCTGCCGAAACTGCAAGAACAGTTGAAACAGAAAGAAAAGGAAATCAAAAACATCGTCAATGCCGTTCAGAAAGGCTTTGCGACGGAAACGCTGTTAAAGCGTTTGAGCGAACTCGAAGAAGAGAAAAAAGGGATCGAAGATTCGGTAGCGAAGGAACAATTGACGGCACCCGTATTCACCAAAGAACACTTTATAATGGCGTTACATAATTTTCGTAAAATCGACGTTACGAAACAAGACGGAAAGCGTAAAATTATAGACGCGTTTATCAATTCAATATATCTTTACGACGATCACATGAAAATCGTTTATAATGCGAACGTAAAAGAAGAAGTAGTCACTCTTGAAGACCTGGAAAGTTCAACCTTGTTTTCATCCGGGGCACCAAGAAAAACGTAAGTTGAACTTAATTCAACTTACGTTTTTTTATAACAGGATTACTTAAAAAGTAGTTTTATTCTTTTGAATGTAAAATCTTTAAAAGTATTCAATGTAGTTTTTTTCGATATATGCGCTAATTAATCTGATTAAAGGTATAATTTTTTGCTATCTAAATATTTGCTTAATCAAAATTAAATTTTTTTAATTTACAATAACACTT
>CAJMEI010000016.1 GCA_905212395.1 uncultured Christensenella sp.
AATACGGCGAAGTTATAAACCCTTGCAAGCAAGTTTCTAACTTCTTGTATTATAACGCATATTTTGCCTATTATTTTTTTAAAAGTCGGAATGTTCTTTTTATCGCTTGCAAAAAAACAAAAAAAGCTTTACAATATTCTAAAAACGATAGGTGAAATATGATTGTTTGTATAGATATAGGCAACAGTAACATAAAATACGCTATTTACGATAAAGATAGTTTAAAAGCGACTTTCAGGGTGTCTTCGGTAAACGTTTCCACGTCCGACGAATACGGCGTAATTTTGTCCGACTTACTTAACGGCGCAAACGTTAAAAAAAGCGACATAAAGGGCGTAATAATGTCGTCGGTTATACCGCAACTCAACTATACAATGGAACATATGTGTAAAGACTATTTAGGGTTAAACCCCATAATCGTAAACACGAAAATAAAAACGGGAATTAAGTTTTGCGTAAAAAATCCCAACGAAGTTGGGGCGGACAGAATAGTAAATTCTTCGGCGTGCTTTCATAAATACAAAAAAGCGACCATTTGCATAGATTTCGGAACTGCGCTTACTTTTAACGCGGTAAATTCTAAGGGCGAATTTTTAGGCGGAAGCATTTTTCCGGGTATGAAAACTTCTTTGGATTCTTTGGTAAACGGAACTGCAAAACTTCCTAATATCGAACTTGTTATGCCCGAAAAAGTAATTGCGACCGATACCGTTACGAATATGCAAGCGGGTATGATAAACGGTTATATCGGCGTAGTCGAAAAAATAGTTAAAGAAATGAAAAAAGAGCTAAAAGAAGAATGTATCGTCGTTGCGACGGGCGGTTTAGGCGAGATAATAGCGCGCCACACTTCTAGCATAGACGTCGTTGACAGAAGGCTTACCTTGGACGGGTTAAGGCTTATTTATGAAATGAATTCTTAATTTTTTAGCTGTAAGCGATTTTTAAAGATTTTAATTAAGCGAAAGTCGGACTAAGACTATAAACCGTAAAAGAGTGGGAAATGAGTAAAGTTGTAAAAATAGGTAACGTTAAAATAGGTGGCGGAAATAAAATAGCAATTCAGTCTATGGCGAATATAAAAACCGAAAAAGTAGACGAAGTGGTATCGCAAATTTTAAATTTAGAAAAAGCGGGTTGCGATATCATAAGGGTTGCCGTAAAAGATTTTTCCGACGCCGACGCCATAAAAAAAATAAAAGATAAAATACATATTCCGCTTGTGGCGGACGTTCATTTCGATTATAGGCTCGCTATCGCGTCTATCGAAAACGGGGTTGATAAAGTAAGAATAAACCCCGGCAATATCGGTTCGGAAGAAAACGTAAAGGCGGTTGCGGACTGTTTAAAAAGGCATAACTGCGTCGTAAGGGTAGGGTCTAATAGCGGAAGCGTAGAAAAAGAGTATTTGGAAAAATACGGTAAAAACGAAATTTCGCTTGGGGAAAGCGCGCTTAAAAGGGTGGCTCAATTAGAAAAATACGGGGTGGAAGATATAGTGATTTCGGCTAAAACTTCTTCCGTTCCCACTACTATAAAAACCTACCGATATATCGCTGAAAGGTCATCTTATCCGTTGCACGTAGGCGTTACGGAAGCGGGGACTAAGCGAATGGGAATTATTAAAAGCGCGGTAGGAATAGGCTCGCTACTTGTTGACGGAATAGGCGATACGATAAGGGTGTCTTTAACGGCTAATCCCGTAGAAGAAATTTACGCGGGTAAAGATTTACTTCGCGCAATAGGTCTTGACAAAAATTACGCCGAAATAATTTCCTGCCCGACATGCGGAAGAACGGAGTACGATATGGAAAAACTTGCGGAAAGAGTTTGCGAGTTTACTTCTAATATATCGAAACCCGTAAAAATAGCGGTAATGGGTTGCGTGGTAAACGGACCGGGGGAAGCTAGCGAGTGCGATTTAGGTATAGCGGGCGGAAAAGGCAGTTGCGTTATATTTAAAAAGGGGAAAGTGTATAAAACCATAAAATCGGAAGAAGCCGAAAGAGAATTTTTAAAGGAAATAAAAGAATTTGTCGACCAACTATAAATTACAAAAAATGCTTACGGATATAAGAAAAGTTGACGAAAGCATAGAGAGAATTAAAATAAAAAACGTAAAAATAAGTAAACAAAATTTAAGCGTTCAAGTCAATTTAATAAACGATAAAAGCGTAAGCGAACAAATAAAAAACGCTATTTCGGAAAAAATAAAAAGCTATATGCCAAACGCTTTCGGTTTTGTAACGGTAGACGTTAAAAAGGTAAAAGCCGATAAAGATTTAGTCGAGCTTATGGTGTTCGACTACGTTAAAAGCACTAGAAAATATTTAATCGGGGCTATAAAAAAGGAAGATTTTTGTTACGATACGCAAACTTTTACGCTAAATATTTCTTTATCGGAAAGAGAAAACGATATTTTTAAAGGCGGAAAAATATTCGACGATATAAAAGAATTTTTAAACGAAAATTTTTGCGAGCCCATAAAGATAACGGTTGGTTTTAGGAACGAAAGGGAAAGCGAATTTAAAGCCGATGAAACGGATTTTGAAAGAATAAAATTAAGAACTTTAAAAGTCGAAAAAGTGCGTTCTTATATATCTTACGATACTAACGACGTTGCGGTTTATATTGCGGACGCCGTAAATTTGCGTTCGGCAGTAACCGTTTGCGGAATTATAACCGAAGTGAGAAAAAGAACCAACGATAAAGGAAAAGATTGGTTTTTAATTTCGTTTACGGATAAAACGGGAAATTTATCGGGGCATTATTTCCCCAAAAAAGATAAAGTTAAATTCGTAGAAGCTTTAAAAGAAGGGGACGGAGTTATATTCGACGGAGAAATGGAAGAATATAACGGTAGACCGAGTTATAGGATAAATAATATCGGTTTATGCGATTTTCCCGCCGATTTCGTACCCGAAAGAAAAGAAGGGAAAAAAGCTCCCGCAAACTATAAAAAAATTTTCCCGCAAGAGTTGCAAGACGCAACGCAAATAAACGTTTTTAAACAAGACGATTTTATTCCCGATTGCTTAAAGGGGAAAACTTTCGTCGTGTTCGACGTAGAAACTACGGGACTTGACGTTTTAAACGACAAAATAACCGAAATAGGCGCGGTAAAAATTGTGGACGGGGAAATAAAAGACTGTTTTACCACTTTAATAAATCCGCAAGTAAATATAAGCGAAAAAATTACGTCTATAACGGGAATTACAAACGAGATGGTTGCGGATAAACCCGTATTTTCGGAAATTTGCGCCGACTTTTATAAATACGTGGAAAACGCGGTGTTAGTCGCGCATAACGCTAATTTCGATATAAGCATGATGAAAAATCACTATTTAAGAGAAGGATATTATTTGGAAAACTCTTATTTGGATACTTTGGAAATATCCCGAAATACATTAAAAGGACTTAAAAATTATCAGTTGAATACGGTTTGCGACTATTTTGAAATTCAATTTTTACACCACAGGGCTTTATCGGACGCTCATGCAACCGCAAAATTATTTATTGAGCTTATAAAGTTAAAAAAATGCTTGCCATTTTAAAAATATAGTGTTATAATATACTTAACTTGTTAATACAACAGTATTGAGAGTAACCCTTTGCGGTTGCTCTCAAAGATTTATAGGGAGAAAAATGGATTTTAAAAGCTTACAAGAAATAGAAAAAACCGTGCTTCCCGTAATAGAAGCAAACGGTTGCGAGCTTGTGGAAACGGAAGTAAAATCGGGCAAAAATCCTTCGCTTACTTTTTATATCGATAAAGACGGCGGAATAGATTTAGATACTTTGGAAAAGTTGCACAATTTAATCGACCCGCTTTTAGACGAAATAGACGTTTCAAACGGAAACGCTTACACGCTTAACTGTTCTTCGCCGGGATTAACCCGACCGTTTAAAAAGGAAAGAGATTATTTAAAAAGAATAGGCAAAAACGTTGAAATTAAACTTTTCGCGCAGTTAAAAGGCGAAAAAAGTTTTACCGCAAAACTTATTTCTTACACTCCAGACTACGTCGAAATAGAACGTAACGGTGAAAAGCTAAAAATAAACCACAATCAAATAGCTAAAATAAACGAAGCCGTAGAATTTGATTAAAACTTGATTAAAACACGAAAAACTCGGATATTAAGGAGATAAAAATGATAAACAAAGATTTTTTTGACGCGTTAAGCGAATTGGTAGAAACGAAAGGAATTGACGAACAATCACTTCTCGACTCGATAGAAAACGCCTTGTCTTGCGGATACAAAAGACTTAAAGGCGACGCTTTCGACGTAAAAGTCAAATTAAACAAAGAAAAAAATTCTATAAAATTTTCGGTTGTGAAAATGGTTGTAGAACAAGTAGAAAATCCCGATAAAGAAATTTCGCTGGAAGACGCTAAACAAATAAAAAGAACGGCAAAACTCGGCGAATACGTAGAACTTGCCGAAATCGTACCTAAGGACGAATTCGATAGAATATCCAGCGGAACGGCAATTCAAGTAATAAGACAAAAGTTAAGAGAAGCCGAAAGGGATAGCATTATTTCCGAGTTCGAAGATAAAGAAAACGCAATGCAAACTTGCATCGTCAGAAAAGTAGAAGACAAAAACGTTTACGTTGAAATAGGTAGCGGAAACGTTGGCGGGGTTATGCTTCCGCAAGACCAAGTTCCGGGTGAAAAATACGAAATAGGCGCAAAACTCAAAGTTTACGTTAAAAGAGTTCGCAATTCCGGATTAAACGCTCAAATTATGGTTTCCAGAACTTCCCCCGGACTTGTAAGGGGATTATTCGAAAACGAAGTTCCCGAAATTAGAAGCGGACTAGTAGAGATAAAATCAATCGCGAGAGAACCCGGTCAAAGAACCAAAATCGCAATTTACAGCCCCGACAAGTCTATCGACGCGGTTGGCGCTTGCGTAGGTCCTAGAGGAGCTAGAGTAAACGCCATAGTAGAAGAACTAAACGGCGAAAAAATAGATATTATTTTGTGGAGCGAAAATCCGCTTGAATATATCGCTAAATCTTTATCGCCCGCAAAGGTATTAAAGGTTTCCGCAATAGAAGGCGAACAAGTTGCAAAAGTCGTCGTTCCCGACGATAAATTATCGCTCGCAATAGGTAAAAACGGACAAAACGCAAGGCTTGCCGTTAAACTTACGGGTTGGAAGATTGATATAAAAAGTCAATCGGTAGCAACGGCTTCGGGAGATTACGAAGAAGAATCCGAAGACGAAAAAGCAGAAAACGGAGAAGAGTAATGCAAAAGAAAAAACCGCAAAGAACTTGCATAGTTTGTAAGGAAGAAGCGGATAAAAAAACGCTCGTCAGAATAGTAAGAAACTCCCAAGGCGTAGCCGAAATTGACTTGACGGGTAAAAAATCGGGCAGGGGAGCTTACGTTTGTAAGGAAGAAGCTTGTATTTCCAAATTAAAAAAAGGGAGATTTTTAAACAGAGCTTTAAAAATAGAAATTTCCGACGAGATTTACGATAGTCTTATAAAGGAGTTATTAACTCTTGAATAACAAAATAAAAACTTATTTAGGTTTTTGTAAAAAATCGGGGAAGCTTACTATCGGTATTAACGAAATAGAAAAGCGAACCAAAAAAATTTATTTAATAATAATCGAAAAAGCGATTGCGGAAAACACTTTTAAAAAAATGGTGAAAAAGGCGCAAGAAAAATCTTGTCCGCTTTTAATTTGCAACGCGTCGCTTACGGAATACGTTTGTGAAGAATGTAAAACGGTAGCAATCGGCAATAAAAGTCTTGCCGATGCGATAACGGAAAATATAGACGGTGATTTTTCGTTGTATCAAGGAGGTTTAATAGATGGCTGACAATAAATTTATGAAAGAACTTTTAGAACTTGCAAAGGGCAACGTCGTTAAAGACGTAGTATCTTCTTTAAAGTCGGAGAAAAGTTCTCTTATAAAACTCAACAAAGAGCTTGATAGAAAAATGAGCGATATAACTCAAAAAAACTTGGCAACGGAAGACTTGCAAGAAGTTAAACCCGTTGAAGAAAAAGTTAAAGAGCTTGTTTCCGGCGAAGAAAAAACGGAAGAAATAAAAGAAGTTCCCGCTAGCGAAAAACAAGAAGTAAAAGCGGAAAAAGAAGAAACCGTTGTCGAAATTCAAGCTAAGAGCGAAGAATCTTCTAAAAAAGTCGAAGTTAAAGAGGCGGTAGAAGCTCCTAAAACGGAAACTAAAACCATAAACACTAAAATAGGGGTAGTCGTAGTAAAAACCGAAAGCAACGGAAACGCTCCCGCAAGAGAGAGAAGATTTTTACAACGTCCCGTAGAAGAACCCAAGAAAAAGGAATACCGTCCTAACAATAACGAAAGGGGACAAAACGCAAACAAGCGTCCTAGCGGAGATAGACCTTTAAGGCAAAACGCAGGCGCAACGGGCGCAAGTAAACCTACGGGATTTAAACCTATGGCGCCTACAGCGCAAGCGTTCGTTCCCAAAGACGCAAAAAACAGCCATTTCACAAACAAAAAGAAAACTACCGCTAACGGAAAGAGTTACGATGATAAAAAAGCTCCTAACAAGAGAACTCTTGCTAAAGAGCAAATGAACAATAAAGGTTTCGACGAAAACGAAAGCGGATATAGAAAAGTAAGAAAACAAAAGAAAGACGTTACGCAAGCAACGGTAACTAAAATAGACCACGCCGTAATCACTAAAGAAGAAATTCCGATTAAAGAGTTAAGCGAAAAAATCGGCGTAAGCGCGGTTGAAATTACCAAAATGCTGTTTAAAGAAATGATTATGAAAACCATAAACGATTCTTTAACGTTCGACGTAGCGCAATATATAGCTTCGGAAGCGGGAGTAGAGCTTGAATTAAAGCTTGAAAAGAGCGCGGAAGAAAGATTGAGCGAAGAGTTTGACGAACAAACGGACGACCAAGAAAACTTAGTTAAAAGAGCGCCCATCGTTACCGTTATGGGACACGTTGACCATGGTAAAACTTCGCTACTCGATAGAATAAGAAGCACTAACGTAACGGCGGGAGAAGCGGGCGGAATTACTCAACATATCGGCGCTTACACCGTTGAAATAAACGGAGAAAAAATTACGTTCTTAGACACACCCGGACACGCGGCGTTTACTCAAATGAGGGCAAGGGGCGCGCAAATTACTGATATTGCCATATTAGTAGTTGCCGCCGACGACGGTATTATGCCTCAAACGATAGAAGCTATAAATCACGCTAAATCGGCTAACGTTCCCATAATAGTTGCGGCAAACAAAATAGATAAACAACACACCGATATAGACAGGCTTCGTCAACAACTTGCAGAGCAAGATTTACTTGTAGAAGAATGGGGCGGAGATACAATGATGATACCCGTGTCGGCAAAAACGGGCGAAGGAATAGATAAATTACTCGAATCCGTACTTATGCTTGCGGAATTAAAAGAATTAAAAGCTAATCCCGACCGTTCGGCAAAGGGTACTATAATAGAAGCTAAACTCGATAAAGGTAAAGGACCGGTAGCGAACATCATAATTCAAAACGGTACTTTGCGTACGGGGGACGACGTTGTTGCGGGAACGGTAATCGGAAGGGTAAGAGCTATGGTAGACGATAAAGGTCGTATGCTTAAAGAAGCAGGACCTTCTATGCCCGTTTCCATAATCGGTCTTAACGAAGTTCCTAACGCAGGCGATACGATTTACGCAGTTAAGGGCGGAGATAAAGATAAACTCTTAAAACTCGTCGCGCAAGAAAGAAAGAATAAAGAAAGGCTTGACCTTATTAAAGAACAAAAAATGTCTTACGAGGACGCTATTAACAAAATGGCGGAAGGCGACCTTAAAAATCTTAACATCATCATCAAAGCCGACGTTCAAGGTAGCGTAGAAGCGGTAAAAGATTCGCTTATGAAGCTATCCGATAACGAAGTAAAAGTTACGGTAGTTCACTCTGGCGTAGGCGCGATAAACGAAACGGACGTTACGCTTGCGGATTCGTCGGGTTCGATAATTATCGGATTTAACGTTCGTCCCGATTCGAAAGCCAAAGTTCTTGCAGAAAGAAGTAAGGTTTCTATAAAAATTTATAGGATAATTTACGAAGCGATAGAAGATGTTCAAAACGCTATGAAAGGCTTAGTAGTTCCTAAATTCCACGACGTATACTTAGGTAAAGCGGAAGTTAAGGAAACGTTTAAAATTAAAGGCGTGGGCGTAATAGCGGGTTGCGTGGTTACGGAAGGTAAAGTCGTAAGAAAAGGTAAGCTTATGATTTACAGGGACGACGTAAAGATTTGCGAAGGCAACGTTTTAACCTTAAAGCACTATAAAGACGAAGTTGCGGAAATGACTGCGGGACAAGAATGCGGAATTTCGATAGAAAACTTTAACGATATTAAAGTTGGCGACTTTATCGAGTGCTATATCGAAGAAGAAGATAAAAAATAATTTTTTGTAAACAGCCCGTAGTCGAATTTCGATTACAGGCGGTTTATGATTTAAGGCAAAAGTTGGAAAATATAAAGCAAAAATTTAAAATTTCGTTGGCAGTGTAAACGGCGAAAGTTTAAGGTAAAAATCGGAGCGAAAATGAAAGAAAAAAGAGAAAGACGACTTAATAACGAATTTCGTAAAAACATTTACGAAATTTTAAAGTATGAAATAAAAAATCCCGAAATTACGGAAATGTTTACCGTTATGGAAGTAGACGTAACGCAAGACTTAAAATATGCGGACGTAATAATAAGCGTTTATTCGGCTAGCGAAGAAAAAAAACAAAAAACCTTAAACGCAATAACGGAATCGGCAGGAGCGGTCAGAAAGATTTTATCCGATAAAATGCATATCAGAACCGTCCCCGAACTTAGGTTTAAAGAAGATACTTCTTACGCTTATGGTCAGCATATAGACGAACTTTTGGAGAAAATAAATGAAAAAAATAAGTGAAGAAATTATTTTAAATTTATTTAAAAATTGTTCGGACGTTTTAATAATTTCGCATACTCGCCCCGACGGAGATACCATAGGTTCTAGTTTGGCGTTAAAGCAAATTCTTACGAATTTAGGTAAAAAAGCGGACGTTACGTGCGATAGTCTTATTCCCGAAAAATACTTATTTTTGCAAGGCGCGGAAAATTACGTTCTTTGCAAAGACGTAAATAAAAATTATTCTTTATACGTCTTTATGGATTGCGCTTCGCTTGGACAAACGGGCGAAGGTTGCGTATTTTTGTCGTCTAAAAACGTTACGTTAAATATAGACCACCATATTTCCAACGACGGCTACGCAAAAAATAATTACGTTTGTAATTACGCGTCTTGTTGCGAAGTTTTATATAGTATAGTCAAAAAATTAAATCTACCGTTAGACGAATACACGGCTAATTGTTTGCTACTCGGAATGGTTACGGATACGGGTAATTTTTCTCATAACAACACGACTAGTCAAACGCTTAACTATTCGGCGGAACTTATGGAAAAGGGCGCGAATTTATATAAAATCAATCAAGAAATGTTTAAAAATCAGTCGCCCGAAAGGTCAAAACTGTTTTTAAAAATTATGAGCGGTATGAAATTTTATCACGAAGGAAAACTCGCGATAATAAAAATTTCAAAAGCCGATTTACAAGCTTTTAATTTAGATACTTCCGTAACGGAAGGATTTATAGATTATCCTATGGGAATTAAGGGCGTTGAAATAGGCGTAAGCATTATGGAAACGAAAGATAAATGTTATAAAATTAGTTTCCGCAGTAGGGGAAAAGCGGACGTAAATAAACTTGCTTCCACATTCGGCGGGGGCGGACACGTTTGCGCCAGCGGGGCTATGCTTCACGGATATTTAGAAGACGTAGAAGAAAAATTAGTATATACTTCGGGGCTTTATCTCGAAGATTAAAAGACGGATAAAATGAACGGATTTTTTAACGTGTATAAGTCGAGCAATACAAACTCGACTTTTATTGTAAACAAAATAAAGCATTTAGTAGGTCAACCTTGCGGACATATGGGGACGCTTGACCCTATGGCGAGCGGAGTATTGCCCGTTGCTGTAGGTAAAAGCACGCGTTTATTCGATTATTTTGCAGATAAAAAAAAGACCTATATTGCCAAATTTAAATTCGGATACGAAACCGACACTTTGGATAAAACGGGCAAAACCGTAAAAACTTGCGATAAAATTCCCGATAAAACGGAAATAGAAAGGGCGTTACCTAATTTTTTAGGGCAAATAAGTCAAGTTCCGCCAAAGTATTGCGCTAATTCCGTAAATGGGCGTAGGGGTTACGATTTGGCTAGAAAGGGTATAGATTTTGAGTTAAAAGCAAAAACGGTAACGGTTTATTCGTATAGACTTTTAGACGGCGAAAACGGAGAATATCGTTTTGAAATAGAATGCGGGAAAGGCACTTATATTCGTTCGCTTGCAAGGGATTTAGGATACGCTTGTTCGTCGCTTGCGACTATGACGGAATTAGAAAGAACCAAAAGCGGAGCGTTTAGTATAACAAACTCGGTAACGTTGGACGAGCTTGCGAAAAATCCCGAAAAATACCTAATTCGTCCTGACGAAACTTTGGATTACGAAAAAGTATTTTTAACCGAAGAGCAAACCAAAAAAATGCTGAACGGCGTTTACGAAATTAAAATTGAACAAGGTTTGTATAGAGTTTATTCGCCGACCGAGTTTTTAGGAATCGGCAAAAGCGAAGACGGACTTTTAAAAATAAAGGCGTACGTTAGATGTTAAAAGATTTTAATAGTAAATTATCTAAACCGTTATCTGTTGCGCTCGGGTTTTTCGACGGCGTTCATAACGGGCATAGAAAACTAATAGAAATAGCTAAATCGCAAGGATATAATACTGCGGTTTTTACTTTTAAAGGTAAATTTTTTAAAAATAGCAAGGGGAGCGTTTATACGTTTGCCGAAAAAGCGGAATTATTAAAAAATTTAGGAGTGCAATACGTTATTTACGCTAAAACCACACAAGATTTTTTTAATATGCAGGCAACTGAGTTTTTACAGTCGTTTATAAGTCGATTTAACGTAAAAACGTTTGTTTGCGGAAAAGATTTCACTTTCGGAAAAAATGCCGAAGGAACGATAGAAACTTTGCGAGATTTTTGCTTAAAACACGATATAAACTTTATCGTTGCCGATACTCAAACTTATAACGGAGTAAAAATCTCTTCGGCAAAAATTAAGGAATTTTTAAAGGACGGACAAATAAAAACCGCAAACGAACTTTTAGGTTCGCCTTATTTTATTACGGGAAAAGTTTTAAAGGGCAGGGGAGTTGGCGCGAAAAGCGTTTTTTCCACCGCAAACTTAAATATAAACAAAAATAAAATTTTGCTTAAAAGCGGGGTTTACGCTACTAAAACGTGTTATAACGGAGTTTTATATAATAGTCTTACAAATTTCGGCAACTGTCCTACGTTTAATCAACAAAAGCCTTTAATAGAAACGCATTTGTTAAATTTTAACGGGAATTTGTACGGCGAAAAAATTACAATTTATTTTTTAGATTATTTAAGGGAAATCAAAACTTTTAACAATTCGAAAGAATTAAAAGAACAAATACAAAAAGATATGGGGTGTTTTAATGATTAAATTCGGACCAAGCGGTAATTCGGAAAGCTTTTTTAACGACGGTTTTTCTCATACCGAGCAAGTTCCGCGTTGGCTTGAGGGAAAAGGGTTAGATTGTTTTGAATATTCGTTCGGCAGGGGAGTAACTATTTCGGACGAAAAAGCTTATTCGATAAAAAAAGCTTTTGACGAATACGGCTTAGAAATAAGCGTTCACGCGCCTTATTTTATAAATTTTGCCAGCGAAGAAGAGCAAAAAATACAAAATTCCATAAACTATTGTTTGCAATCCGCCGATAAGGGTAAAAAAATGGGAGGAAAAAGAATAGTTATTCACCCCGCTTCTCAAGGGAAAGCTACCAGAGAACAAGCTTTTTCAAGAACTAAGGATAATTTTTGTCGTCTTACGGAAGCTATTTACAGAAGCGGTTTCGAAGATATGCTTTTTTGCCTCGAAACTATGGGCAAGCAAGGTCAAATTGGCACGGTATCGGAAATTGCGGATTTATGTAAAATCGATAAAGTATTTATTCCTACCGTAGATTTCGGACACGTCAACGCTCGCGAACAAGGCTTGCTAAAAGAAGAAAAAGATTATACCGAATTGCTATCTTTTTTAATTTCCGAACTAGGAATAGGCAAAATGAAAAATTTTCACGTTCATTTTTCTAAAATAGAATACGGTTTAAAAGGCGAAATACGTCATTTAACTTTCGCGGACGATAAGTACGGACCGGAATTTCCTCCGCTCGCAGATAGTCTTTTAAAACTGGATTTAGAGCCGTATATCGTTTCCGAGTCCGCAGGTACTCAAGCAGAAGACGCGCTTTTTATGAAGAATACTTATATGGATAAAAAGGCGAAATTTGTCGAATTAAGTAAAAAATTATAAAAAACGTAAATTTTTTTTGACAACCAACTATAATTATTGTATAATAAATAAGCTGTTTTAGGCAGCCAATCCCCTGCAGAGACTTTATAACAGGTATAAGGCCCTTGCAGGGGATTTTTTCAATAGTGCTTTAACATTCGGGGAAGGAAAAAATGAAAATTGCA
>CAJMEI010000017.1 GCA_905212395.1 uncultured Christensenella sp.
GTTTACTCTTTATACGAAAGGGAAAAACTAGCGTTATCTACGAGTAGCAAGACGGGGGTTTTAAATAAACGCACGAGCGAGAGAGTGTGCGCGAAAGCGCAAGCTAAGTTGTCCGAAAAAATATTAAGCGTTTTGACGGAAGAAGAATTATACGTTTTTAAACGCGGAAGAAACGCGAAAAAACCTTCTAAAAGCAAAAGCTGTACGGTTACGGAATACAACATTTCTACGGGAATAGAAGCCGTTATCGGTTTTTTGTATTTAACGGGACAAATAGAAAGGATAAATAAGTTATTAGCATTTGAAGAAACGGAGTCAATATGAAAATAGAAGGAAAAAACGCAGTAGAAGAATTGATTAAATCGGGTAAAGCGGTTGAAAAAGTAATCGTGCAGAACGGAATGAGAGATTCTGCTTCTCAAAATTTGACGAATTTTATACGTTCTAGAAAAATTAAAATTCAGTTTGCGGACAAGTCTTGCTTAGATAGAGAAAGCCTAGAAGGTAGACATCAAGGGTTTATCGCGTTTACGGAAGATTATAAGTATTCTTCCACGCAAGAAGTTTTGGAAGCTTGCGACGAAAATTCTATTCTTCTTATTTTAGACGGGATAGTAGACCCGCACAACTTAGGAAGTATAATAAGGGTTAGCGAATGCGCGGGCGTTAAAGGCGTTTTTATAGGTAAAAACAGGAGCGCAAGCGTAAACGAAAGCGTAATAAGAATTTCGCAAGGGAGCGCAAACCACGTTAAAATAGTAAAAGTTACAAATATCAATAATTTAATAGACGAATTAAAAGAAAACGGATTTTGGATTTACGCGTTAGAAGTAGGCGGACAAAATATTTATAAAACCGATTTAAAAGGTAAAATAGCCATTATCGTCGGCGGAGAAGATACGGGCGTAAATTCTTTAACTAAGAAAAAAAGCGACGTAGTGTTAGAAATTCCGTTGCAAGGAAAAGTAAATTCGCTAAACGCGTCCGTTGCGTGCGGAGTTGCCGTTTTCGAAGCCGTAAGGCAAAGAATTTAATTAACTTAAAGGGAAAAAATGAAGTTGACGGACGAACAATTGGTTTTGGCGTATAAACAGGGTCAAAAAGACGCTTTCGACGAGATATATTTAAGGTACAAAAACGCGGTTTTATGTTACGCTCATTCGGTGTATTGCATAGGCGCGGACATAGAAGACGTCGTTCAGGAAGGGACGCTCGGACTTGTAAAAGCGGTAGAATATTATAACGGTAAATCGAGTTTTAAAAATTTTGCTTTTACCTGTATAAAAACCAATATTATAAAAGCGGTTAAAAAAATGTTGTCCATAAAAAACTTACCGCTAAACAATTCTTTAGACATTAACGAATGTGAAAAAGAATTAAAAAAAGTCGGGGACAATTTAGAAGATAAAATAATCTTTAAAGAAAAATTCGACGCGTTATTAGAAAAAGCAAAGGAAGATTTGTCGCCTTTCGAATTAAAAGTTTTAAATTTATTTACGGAAGGATATTCTTACGTAGAAATAGCGCAAAAACTCGGCAGAAGTCCAAAAACTTGTGACAATGCGTTGCAAAGAATAAAAAGAAAATTATCGGGAGATAACAACTAATGGCATATCAGGCGTTGTATAGGCGTTTTCGTCCTAAAACTTTTGATAAAGTAATAGGGCAAGAACACGTAACGACAACTTTAATAAATCAAATAAAATCTAACAAAATAGGGCACGCTTATTTGTTTTGCGGGGCAAGGGGAACGGGAAAAACTTCTACCGCAAAAATATTTGCAAAAGCCATAAATTGCCTTTCGCCCGAAAACGGCTCGCCGTGCGGAAAATGCAAAAACTGTTTGGCGCTTGACAATCCTAACACGCCAGACGTATTCGAAATAGACGCGGCAAGTAACAATAAAGTCGAAAACGTAAGGGAAATAAGGGATAAAATTTCTTATCCGCCTGTAACGGGAAAATATAAAGTTTACATAATAGATGAAGTGCACATGCTTACGGGGGAAGCTTTTAACGCGCTACTTAAAACGTTGGAAGAACCGCCCGCGCACGCGGTGTTTATATTAGCTACTACCGAAGTGTACAAAATTCCCACTACTATTTTATCGCGTTGTATGCGTTTCGATTTTCGCCTTGTAGAAACGGACGTTTTGGCAAAACACGTTGGCGAAATATTTGACGAAATAGGAAGAAGTTACGAGCAAGACGCCGTAAAATACATCGCTCGCGCGGGGGAGGGTTGCGTAAGGGATTGCTTATCGGTTGCCGAAATATGCGTTTCTTTTTGCGAAGGCGAAATTACTTTAAAAAAAGTTTTAGAAGTAATGGGCGCGACCGACGATAAAGAAAATTTCGTTTTAATCGAAAATATCTTATCTTCCCGTAAAGGTGAAGCTTTAAAGCAGGTAGACGAATTCGTCAAAAGCGGGAAAAGCGTAGGAATGATTTTTAAAGATTTGATAGAATGTTTAAGGGAAACTTTAATATGTTCTACCGCAAACGGAAATTATTTATCGCTCACGCAAGATAAATATAACGCGTTAAAAAATTTAGGCGAAAAATATTCCGACGAAGAATTTTTAAGAATAATGGAAATTTTATCTTTTGCCGAAGGCGAAATAAGGTATTCTTCTCAGCCTAGAATAATATTGGAAACGGCAATTTTAAAGGCTAGCGCAAAGAAAAGCGATTATTCGTTAGAAAGCTTAGCTCTTAGAGTCGGGGATTTAGAAAAAAAGCTCGAAAACGTTTTAAACGGTAGCGTAAAAATTAATTCTTCACAAGCGTTAAACGCAAAAGAAGAATTAAAAGAGATAAAAAAGGATTTTGCTCAAACCGAAATAAATCAAGTTGGTTTTGTAGAGACTAGCGAAATAAAACGAGCTATAACGCAAAAAGAAGAAAAACTTGAAGAAGTCAAGTTAAGTAAACCTATAACTGAAAACGTTACGGAAGTTAAACCTTTACCCAAAAAGGAAGTTAAGTTAGAAGATAAAAAGGTTTGGGGAACGGTAATAAGGGCGCTGAGAAGAACGAGTATTACTCTATACGCCGTTTGTAGCGAAAGACTTGCGGAAGTAAAGGAAGGTAAGCTTATTATTTACGCCGACGGAGAAGGTGATTATTCTTTACTCACCAAGCCCGACAATTTTGCGACTATAGAAAAAACTGTTAAAGAAGTTTGTTCTTTGGAAACCGAAATAGCGGAAAAGAGCAACGAAAAGCAAAAACAAGACGAAATAGACGAACAATATAAACAAGTTGTCGAGTTGTTCGGAAAAGATAAAATAATAAATTAAGGAGAAATTAATATGTATAAAGGCGGATTCGGTGGTTTTGGCGGTGGCAATCAAATGCAACAGCTTATGAAACAAGCTCAAAAAATGCAAGCCGAAATGGAAAAGGCTCAATCGGAATTAGAAGAAAAGGAATTCGAAGGGGTATCTGCAAGCGGAGCTATAAAAGTAGTTTTAAACGGTAAAAAAATCGTAAAAGGCATAACTATTTCGCCCGAAATAGTAGACGTTGAAGATTTAGAAATGTTAGAAGACTTAATAGTCGTAGCGTTAAACGACGCTTATAAAAAAATCGACGAATTCGTAGGGGGAAACAAGCTTTACGGAGCAGGTTTATAATGGGTATTTTTATAGAGCCTATCGGTAGGCTTATAAACGAATTTACTCGTCTTCCGGGCGTAGGACAAAAAACCGCGCAAAGATACGCTTATAAAGTTATATCCATGTCGAATCAAGAAGTCGATTCTTTAATAGAAAGCATAAAAAACGTTAAGAAAAACGTAAAGTTTTGTAGCGTTTGCGGTAATTTTTCGCAAGAGGACGTTTGTCCTATTTGTAAAAACAGAAAATCGGACGTTATTTGCGTGGTAAAAGAGCCCAAAGACGTTATCGCTTTTGAAAAAATAAACGAGTTCAACGGCGTTTATCACGTTTTACACGGCACGATAAATCCCTTGCAAGGCATAGGTCCGGACGATATAAGAATAAAGGAACTTTTGCAAAGGGTGTCGCAAGGCGGAGTTAAAGAAATAATTATGGCTACCAACCCCGACGTAGAAGGGGAAGCTACCGCAATTTATATAGCTTCTTTGGTAAAACCTTTGGGTATTAAAGTTACAAGACTAGCCAACGGCATAGCGGTAGGCACGGATATTGAATACGCCGACGTAAACTCTTTATCGAGAGCTTTATCGGGTAGAAGAGAAATTTAAAAAAAGAGTCGTTCGGTAAAAACCTTACGGCAAAAACGTAAAAAATTTTCCATTTTTAGGAGAAAATCATGAAAATAGTAGTAGATACTTGCGGTGGAGATAAGGGAGTTCAAGAAGTCGTTAAAGGGGCGATAAAATCTTTGTCGTTCAATAAAGATTTCAAAGTCGTTCTCGTAGGGCCAGAAGAAGAAATAAATAACGCGTTAAAAGATTTATCTTACGATAAAGAAAGGGTAGAAGTAGTAAATTCTACCGAAATAATTAATTGTAACGAAGCGCCTATGGAAGCAATTCGTAAAAAAACCGATTCTTCTTTAATTGTAGCATGTAAAGTTTTAAAAGAAGACGAAGACGCAAAAGCGTTTGTTTCTACGGGTTCGACGGGAGCGGTACTTGCAAGCGGAATTTTTAAAGTAGGCAGAATAGACGGCGTTTTACGTCCTGCGCTCGCTCCGCTAATTCCGACTCTTACGGGCGGTAAAGTTATGCTTATAGACAGCGGGGCAAACGTAGATTGCAAAAAAGAAAATTTGGTTCAGTTTGCTTTAATGGGTTCTAGCTATATGCAAAAAGTAGAAAAAATAGCTCGCCCGAGAGTTGCGCTTATATCCAACGGAACGGAAGACAAAAAAGGTTGCGAATTGACGAAAGAAGTTTTTAAACTTTTAAGCGAAAATCCTAATATCAATTTCGTTGGAAATATGGAAGCGAGAGATATGGTTTCGGGAAAATACGACGTTTTGGTTGCGGACGGCTTTGACGGAAACATAGCTTTAAAAGCGTTAGAAGGCGGAGCTAAAACCGTTACAACTCTTTTAAAACAAGGTATAAAATCTTCGTTTTGGGCTAAAATCGGCTATTTATTCCTTAAAAAGACCATTAGCGGAATGAAAGAAAAAATCGACTTTAACAAAATAGGCGGAGCCGTATTTATGGGTGTTGAAAAAATAATGATAAAAGCTCACGGCGCAAGCGATTCGGATTGCGTTGCAAAATGTATTGCGCAAGCTTATACTGCGGTAGAAAGCGACGTTGTAGGTTGCGTAAGGGAAGCAATCGGTAAAGAACAAAACTAATGGGAATTTTTGAATTAAGCGAAGTAGAAAAAAAGCTAGGTTACGTTTTTAAAAATAAAAATTTACTTAGAACGTGTTTCGTTCATTCGTCTTTTTCCAACGAAAACAAGTCTAGCGAAAGTAACGAAAGGCTTGAATTTTTGGGGGATTCCGTACTCGGAATGGTCGTTGCGGAATACTTGTTTTTAAGGGATAAAGAATTTAGAGAAGGCGTTTTGACAAGCGAAAAGCAAAAATACGTTTCAAGCGTACCGCTTGCCGAAACTACCCGTAAAATAGGTTTAAATAAATTTTTACTTTTAGGCGTCGGCAACGAAAGCGATAGGGATAAAAACAGCATTTGCGAAGATTTGTACGAGGCTACCGTCGGGGGACTGTATTTAGACGGCGGAATGGAAGTTGCCAAAAAATTTATTTATTCCACGCTTTTAACCGATAGAGTTAAAGAAAAAACGATAGATTATAAAAGCGAATTGCAAATGTTTACGCAAGGCAAAAAAATGGGTGTTCCAGTTTATAAAGTTTTGTCGCAAACAGGACCTAGCAATAATCCGACTTTTAAAATTGCGGTGTTTGTGCAAGATAAGCAAATTTGCAGTGGAACGGGCAATAAAAAATCGGTTGCGGAACAATTATGCGCAAAAAAAGCTTTAGAATTATATAAAAATAATTCAAATAAACAAAATTGTCCGAAAGGGACGAATAAAAACGAAAAAACATCTAAAAAAAGTAATAAAAATAAAGTAAACAACTCAAAAAAAGGACTTGCTAAAAATAACGCAAATCTAGTTAAAAAGAAAATACAAAAAAATAACGGAGCAAATTAACAGTGGGACTAAAAAAAATAGAGCTAATAGGCTTTAAATCTTTTGCAGACAAAGAAACCATCGTTTTCGAAAACGGTGTAACGGGAATAGTCGGCCCGAACGGATGCGGAAAAAGTAACGTTGCAGACGCTATTAAATGGGTAATAGGCGAAACTAGCGCAAAACAGTTGCGTGGTTCTAGTATGACGGACGTAATTTTTAACGGTACGGAAAACAGAAAAGCCGTTTCTTGCTGTGAAGTAAGTTTGTTTTTCGATAACAAGGATAATTCTTTTAAAGAATTGCCTTTTGAAGAAGTAATATTTACGAGAAAGCTATATAGAGACGGAGAAAGCGCGTATTTTATCAATAGGGAACAAGCAAGACTTAAAGATATAATAAACAATTTGCACGACGTAGGAATAAGTAAAGAAGGTTATTCTATAATCGGTCAAGGAAAAGTAAGCGATATAATGTCGTCTAAACCCGAAGACCGTAGGGCAATTTTTGAAGAAGCTGTAGGCATAGCGAAAGCTAAAAAGAATAAGCTCGAAACCGAAAGAAGCCTGCAAAAAACTAGAGAGTTTATACGTCAACAAGCGGTAAGGGTATCCGATTTGGAAAAAAGATTAGCCCCGAAAGCCGCCGCCGCTGAAAAAACAAACGAATATAATCGCCTTGCAAAGGAATTAAAAGTCCACGAAATAAACAATTACGTTTACAACTACGAAAGTGCGAACGGCAAAAGAGAAGCTATCAACAGAAAAATAGACGGCATAAAAGAAGAAATTTCGTCTTTCACGTCGGCTTTAAACGAAGCGCAATATCAATATAATCAACATAGTTCGGAGTCCGGTAATTTGGACGGCGAAATGGCGACTTTAAACGCTAAAATATTAGATAAAACCGTAGGCGCAACCCAAAAAGAAGGGGAAGTTAAAGTTTATAACGAAAGAATTAGCTTTTTAAAGACCGAAATAGACCGTTTAATTAAAGAAAATACTTCCGCTCGTTTTTCGATAGAAAATTTAATGAACGACGATAAGCAAGACGGAGAAAAAAGGCAACTATTAGAAGAAGAAATTAAGGTTTTATCTGAAAAAATTGCCGAATTAAATTCTAAGATTTCCACTTTAACCATCAAGATTGACGAAGGCGAGTTAGAACAAGAATCCGCGCATAACAAAGCTTTGGAAAGCGCTGAAAATTTAGCGAAAGTAATGCAAAGCTTAGGCTCGCTAGAAGCCGAGCAAAGCGTTATAACCTCTCGTCAAAAAGAAGTAGTTGAAAAGCTTAACGAGTTAAAAGAAAAATATAAGCAAACCGTTTTTGCAAAAGAAAAATGCGAAAATCAACTTAAAGAAAAAGAAGAAACGCTTTCCGTATACAAAGAAAAATGCGATAAAAAAGAGCAAGAAATTGCTTCTATCGACGATAAGATAGAGAGTTTGGGCGAAAAAATGTTTAACCTAAATTCCGAATTGTCGGCGTTGCAATCTAAATACAGCGTTTATTCGAGAATAAAAGATTCTTACGAAGGTTACAACGGCGTAGTTCAACGCATTATGAAAGACGCAAAAACCAATCCTAATTTAAACAGTAAAATTAAAGGGTTGGTCGCAAGCGTTATTTCTACTGAAAAGAATTACGAAGTCGCTATGGAAACGGCTTTGGGCGCAAGCGCGCAACACGTTATAACTTCTACGCCTGACGACGCGAAATACGTTTTGGAATATTTAAAGGTAAATAAAATAGGCCGTTTAACGTGTTTGCCTTTAAGTAGCGTAAAGCCAAGAACGGATATGCAAGACACCAAAAGCGCGAAAAGAGAACGCGGAGCGATAGGACTTGCAACCGAACTAATTAGGTTTGACGAAGAATTTAGACCTATCGTTCAACACCTTTTAGGAAACACTTTAATTTGCCAAGATACGGAATCCGCTTTAAGAATTGCAAAAGCATATCGTTTCGCCTTTAAAATAGTAACGCTTGACGGACAAGTTTACAATCCTAACGGAAGTATGACGGGCGGAACGGTAAAACAAAGTTCTTCGGGACTTCTTTCCGCAGGTCAACAAGTAGGAGATTTAGAAAAAGTTATCGGCGAAAAAAGTCGCTTAATGATAGATTTAAAAAGACAAAAAGACGAGCTTACTTCTAAAAGCGAAAGTATGTTCGAAGAGCTTAATAGTTTAAACGAATCTTATTCTACTTTAAAACAAGAAATTTCCGAAATTAAAGAAAAACTAGCTAGCGTCACCACCGCTTACGACACCGTAAAGGCGGATATAGACAGCTATACGGAAGCTTTAAAAATCGTAAACGAAAAGTTATCGGGACTTAGCAGTCAGTATTCGGACGCAAGCAAGGGTAACAAAAAGCTTATGGAAGAAAGAAACGCAATTTCTTCCGATAGCGTAAAGCGAAAAGAGAATTTCGACGCCTTAAAGCGTGAAAAAGACGATTTGGTTGAACAAAGAACCGTTCTCCAAACGGAACTTGCGGAAAAGCGTCAAGAACTAATCAATTTAGAAAGCGAAAAGAAAAAAATTGCTATTTCTATTAAAGCTTATCAAGAACAAATAGAAAAAAACAACTCTTTGATTTCTGCCGACAACCAAAAGATTAGCGAAATTCAAAAAGACGCGGATAAAAAAGCGTTGTCCGAAGAAGAACAAGCCGAACTTAACTCTTTAAAAGAAGAATTAAACAGGTTGTTAGAGAGAAAGAAAGAACTTAACGAACTATTAAAACAAGACGAAGAAAAGAGAACGTATTTAAACGGTCAAATAACCGATTTAAACGAAAAGAAACACGTTCAAGAAAACGGACTTATAAAAATAGATTCTGACCTAGAATTTTTAGGCGAAAAAGTTTACTCCTCTTATCAACTTACATATCCCGAATGTATAGAATTTAAGCAAGAAGGTTACGACGTAGAAAACGGCTTGCAAGAAATGAAAAGGTTAAGGACCAGAATAAACTTTTTAGGACCTATTAACCCCAACGCTCCGCAAGAATACGAAGACGATAATAACGAATACTTAACGTTACTTGCCGAAAAAGAAGACGCCGAAAAGGGCGCTGACGATATAGATAAGGCTGTAAAACTAATCACCGACGACTTACAAAAAAGGTTTAATCAAGGTTTTGCTCAAATCAGAGATTATTTTAAAACGATATTTAAAGTTATGTTCGGCGGTGGGGACGCAGACCTTTGCGTTGAACCCGTAGAAGAAGGTCAAGACCCGTTAGACGCGGGAATCGAAATAAAAGCGCAACCTCCGGGAAAATCGTTAAAGAGCATAAGCTTATTGTCGGGTGGAGAACAAGCTTTAACCGCAATAGCAATATTATTTGCAATTTTGAAACTTCGTCCGTTGCCGTTCTGCGTGCTGGATGAAATAGAAGCTCCGCTAGACGACGCAAACGTAGCGCGTTTTGCTAACTACTTAAAGAAATTCTCGGAAGACACTCAGTTTATAGTTATCACGCACAAAAAGCCGACTATGGAAAGAGCGGACGCATTATACGGCGTAACTATGCCCGAAAAAGGCGTATCTAAAACTGTAAGCGTAAAACTGACCGACGTTGACAGAATGGGATTAAATAAGTAAAACTTTATTTTTTAACTTATTAAAAATTAAGATAAATTAAAGAAATCAAGACTTTTCGTTTTGGTTTCTTTAAATTTAAAAGGTGAATAAAATGGGATTATTTAAAAAGATTTTTTCCGCGTTAAAAAAGACGAAAGACTCTTTAAGCGCAAAATTATCGGCTTTGTTTAAGTCGGGTAAAATAGGTGACGAATTTTATGAAGAATTAGAAGAAATTTTAATTTCAGCCGACATATCTTTAAATACTGTAGAAGCGATAGTAAGCGACTTAAAAGACGAAGTTAAAGAGAAAAAAATTAAAGATAAAGACCAAGTTACCGCAATTTTAAAAGAGCTTATAGAAGGAATTTTTGATCAAACCGTTGCCGAAGAAGTGGAAACTCCCGCCGTTATTATGATGATAGGCGTAAACGGAGTAGGTAAAACTACGACGGTAGGCAAGCTTGCAAAATACTTTTCCAAACAAGGCAAATCCGTAACGCTTGCCGTTGCCGATACGTTTAGGGCAGCCGCGTCTGACCAACTTACCGTTTGGGCTGAAAGAGCAAAAGTTAAAATTATTAAACAATCGGAAGGTTGCGACCCGTCCAGCGTAGTATACGACGCGATAGATAGCGCAAAAGCTAAAAAAACCGACGTTTTGATTATAGATACGGCGGGTAGACTTCACGTTAAAACAAACCTAATGGAAGAACTTAAAAAAATGGCGAGAACCGTTGAAAGAAACTATCCCGAAGCAAACTTTTATAAGTTTATCGTGCTTGACGCAACGACGGGGCAAAACGCGGTAAGTCAAGTAAAAGTCTTTGACGAAGCGGTAGGTATAGACAGCGTAGTTTTAACTAAACTAGACGGTACTGCAAAAGGCGGATTTGTCGTAAGTTTAAGCTTTGACGAAGATATACCCGTAAGTTTTGTAGGAACGGGGGAAACTATCGACGATTTAGAAAAATTTGACGGACACGACTTTACGGAGGGGTTATTTTGACGTTTAAATACGAAACTCATTGCCATACTTCTACCGTTAGCTTGTGTAGTAGATTGCAAGCGAAAGATATAGTCGAACTGTATATTGAAAACGGCTATAACGGCGTTTTTATAACCGACCACTTTTTAAATTGTCCGTCATTCGTCGAATACGCTAACGAAAAAAAATCGTATAAAGAAAAAATAGATATTTTTTGTAGCGGATACGAACAAGTAAAAGACTTGGCTAAAAATAAACTTCAAGTATTTTTCGGGTTAGAATATTCTTATAAAGGTACGGATCTTTTAGTTTATGGTTGGGATAAAAAAAGATTAACCGAACTTGAAAAAATAATAAATATGAAAATGAGCGAATTCGTAAAATTCGCCCGTGAAAACGGCGCGTTGGTCGTGCAAGCTCACCCGTTTAGACAAGCGCATTATATAGACCATATAAGGCTTTTCCCCGAAACGGAAGGCGTAGAGATATTTAACGCGTGTAGAACCGAAAAAGAAAACGAATTAGCTAAGTTTTACGCGCAAATAAACGGAAAAATCACGACAGGCGGAAGCGACATTCACCGCAAGGAGCAAGAAATTTTATCGGGTATAGAGTTTGACGAAAAAATAGAAAACGAAAAGCATTTTATTTCTTTAATGCGTAGCGGAAAAGGGAAAATAATAAAAATAAAGAATAATTTAAAGTTTTAATAAAAATTAAAAAAAGCGATATTAAGCATTATCAATAAATATACTTAAAAACCCGATAACGAAAAATTCGTTATCGGGTTTTTATTGTTTTGGGGAATTATACTTTTATGTGTAACG
>CAJMEI010000018.1 GCA_905212395.1 uncultured Christensenella sp.
AAAAATCACTCCCGCGCACGACCCCAACGACTTTAACGTGGGATTAAGACATAATCTCGAAGTTATAAGAGTTATGAACGACGACGGAACTATGAATTCTTACGCGGGCAAGTTCGAAGGTTTAGACCGTTTCGAAGCGAGAAAACAAACGGTAGAAGAACTTAAAAAACTAGGTAATTTGGTTAAAATCGAACCGCACGCCCACAACGTAGGGCATTGCTATCGTTGCCATACGAGCGTAGAACCCATTATTTCCAAACAATGGTTCGTTAAAATGAAAACGCTTGCAGACCCTGCAATAAAAGCCGTAGAAGATAAAAAAGTTACTTTTATTCCCGAAAGATTTACAAAAATTTATTATAATTGGATGGAAAACATTAAAGACTGGTGTATTTCTCGTCAGCTTTGGTGGGGACATAGGATTCCCGCATATTATTGTCACAACTGTGGGGAAGTTATCGTTTCCAAAACGGACGTACACACTTGTCCTAAATGTAACGGTAAAAACATCACGCAGGACGAAGACGTTTTGGATACTTGGTTTTCTTCCGCTTTATGGCCTTTCTCCACGCTCGGTTTCCCAGACAAAACCGAAGACTTAAAATATTTTTATCCTACTAACTTGTTGGTTACGGGATACGATATAATTTTCTTCTGGGTTGCAAGAATGATTTTCAGCGGAATTGAACATATGAAAAAAGTTCCGTTTAAAGAAGTTCTTATTCACGGAATAGTCAGGGATAGCCAAGGAAGAAAAATGAGCAAGTCCTTAGGCAACGGAATAGACCCGTTGGAAATTATCGACGAATACGGCGCCGATCCGTTAAGATTTTCGCTCGTAAACGGTATTAGCGCGGGTAACGACACTAGATTTTTAAAAGAAAAATTAGACGGTTGCAGAAACTTTATCAATAAAATTTGGAACGCTTCTCGTTTCGTATTGATGAACGCCGAAAACGTAGAGATTATTCCTATTTCGGAATGCGAACTCTCTTTAGCGGATAAATGGATACTGTCCAAACTCAATATGACGATTAGAACGGTAACTCAAAATATGGACAAATACGAATTAGGTAACGCCACGGGAGAATTACAAAATTTCGTATGGGACGATTTCTGCGATTGGTATATAGAACTTTGTAAGAGTTCGCTTTATTCGGGCGACGAAGCCGAAAAAGCTAAAACAGTTAGCGTTTTGGTTTACGTTTTAGGCGAAACGTTAAAACTTCTTCATCCGTTTATACCTTTCGTTACGGAAGAAATTTACTCTTCGCTTCCGGGAGCTAGCGGAAGACTTATTACAAGCGATTATCCCCGTTATAACTCTAAACAAGTATTCAAAAAGGTAGCGGGAGATATGGAACTCGTTATGGGAATAATTAAGAGCGTAAGAAACGCTAAAAACACGCTCGGATGCGCGCCTAGCAAAAAAGTAGATTTATTCGTAGTAACGGAAAGCAAAAAAGTAATAAATTCTTGCAAAGAAAATATCTGCAAACTTGCAGGCGTTGAAAATATAATTTTCGTAAGCGGAAAAGAAGAAATTAAGGAAAAATGTCAAGCAGATATTATTTCGGGTACGCAAATTTTCATTCCGCTAGGCGAATTAGTAGATTTCACAAAAGAAATTGAAAGAATAAAGGGCGAAATTGAAAAAACCGAAAGCGAAATTAAAAGGGCTCAAGGAAGACTTAACAACAAGGGGTTTGTTGAAAAAGCTCCCAAAGCCTTAATCGACGCCGAAAAACAAAAGCTTGAAAAATACGTTGAACAAAAGGAGAAGTTATTAGCTACTTTAAAAGAATACGAAGCGTAGTTTTGCCTTGATAACATTATAGCAAGACTTGCGATAACGAAAGCTTAGCCGTTTATATTTTAAACAATTTTAATTGTTTTATAAAATTATAAGAGTTAGCCGTTTAATTTTTTTATTAATCGTAGCTAAAAACGGTTACTTTTTCGCAATTCGTATTACAAACGATAATTTGACAAGATAGGTAGTTTTTTGTTTTTAGAACTATGGTATTTTGTTCGGTATTGAAAGAGTCTTGCTTTAAGGCTCTTTCAAATTTTTAAAAAAACGGAGTTTAAATGAAAACTAAACCAAACAAACACAAATTATTAATAAGATTTTTAGGCGGAGTAGGCGAAATAGGAAAAAACATGACCGCGTTCGAATACGGTAAAGACATAATTATCGTAGACGCGGGGCTTGCGTTTCCTACGGAAGATATGCCCGGTATAGATTTGGTAATTCAAGATATTTCTTACCTTATCGCAAACAAAGACAGGGTGAGGGGAGTAGTGCTTACTCACGGACACGAAGACCATATAGGCGGACTTCCGTATCTTTTAAAAGAATTAAAAGTTCCCGTTTTCGGTACTAAACTTACGCTTACGCTAGCCGAAAACAAAATGAGAGAACATAAAATTTCGGATTATAATTTTAACTGTATAACCGTAGGCTCTCATATTAGTTTAGGGTGTTTTAAAGTCGAGTTTATAAACGTAAATCACTCTATAACGGGCGCATGCGCTTTATCTATTACCACTCCCGTAGGAGTAATATTCCATTCGGGAGATTTTAAAATAGATTTGACGCCTATCAACGGTCAAGTAATGGATATTACGAGAATTTCCGAAATAGGCAAAAAAGGCGTACTACTTTTAATGTGCGAATCTACCAACGTGGAAAGGGCGGGATACGCGCCTAGCGAAACGGTAGTCGGCGCAACTTTCGACAGGCTTTTTGCGGAAAACGTTAAAAAGAGAATAATTATCGCTACTTTTTCTTCTAACGTGCATAGACTTCAACAAATACTCAATATAGCCCAAAAATATAAAAGAAAAGTCGCTTTTTCGGGTAGAAGTATGATAAACGTTGCGGAAGCCGCGTCTAAAATAGGCGAACTTACTATTCCCGAAAATATTTTAGTCGATATAGAAAGAAGTAAAAATTTTGCAGATAAAGATATAGTTATCGTATCTACGGGAAGTCAGGGCGAACCCATGAGCGTTTTAACGAGAATGGCTTACGGCGATTATCCGCAAGTAAAAATCACCCCTAACGACGCTATTATTATTTCCGCTTCTCCCATTCCCGGTAACGAGAAAAACGTATATAAAGTTATAAACAACCTATATAAAATGGGCGCGGAAGTTTATTATGAATCGTTAGAGAAAATTCACGTTTCGGGACACGCGTTTCAAGAAGAATTAAAAATTTTACATTCTTTAATAAAGCCCAAATTTTTTATTCCCGTACACGGCGAATATCGTCATTTGAAAAAGCATATTTTACTTGCCAAAGGTATGGGTATGAAAGAGAGTAATACTCTAATTGCCGAAATAGGCGATACGGTAGAACTTACCGCAAAATCCATGAAAAAAGGCGAACCTTTTCAAGCAGGTTCAAGGCTTGTGGACGGTAGCAATATAGACGACAACGGAGAAGTCGTAAGGGATAGAAAACATCTGTCGGAAGACGGAATAATTATAGCCGTCGTAGGATATTCTGCCGATACGGGCGAAATTGTTTCGGGTCCCGACATAATAAACAAAGGAACTACGTTATCCGAAAAAAATATAGAAGAGCTTAAAGCTTTAATCGTTAAAAACGTAAACGGGGCGGATTTTAAATCCTTTAAAGATACTCAGGAAATGAGAAACGTTGTTAGAAAAACTATGAGAAATTACGCTTTTAAAAAGCTTACTCATTGTCCTATAATTCTTCCTATAATCACACAAATGTAATATGAAAGATTTAATCGAACTAAGAAAAGAATACCGCGAGCAAGGCGTTCCGACTATTCTTGACGAAGGGTATAAGTACCTAATAGAAAAAGTTAAGGGGAAAAACCCAAAAAATATTTTGGAAATAGGCACTGCCGTCGGAATGAGCGCTATTGCGTTACTTCAAAACTCTTCCGCCAAAATTACCACGATAGAAATAAGGGAAAACTCCTATAATAAAGCGCAGGAAAATTTTAAATTATTCGGCGTAGAAGATAGGGTAACAAGTCTTTTAGGCGATAGCTTAGCGGTAATTCCCACGCTAAAAGAAAAATACGATTTCGTATTTTTGGACGGAGCGAAAAGTAAATATAAGCAAAATCTTGTTTTAATAGAGCCTTTGCTAGAAAAAAACGCCTTAGTTTTTGCCGACAACGTTTTATTTAGGGGATATATAGAAAATAAAGTTCCGTTTGCGCATAGACAAAAAACGATTGTAGTAAATATGAGAGAGTATTTAAAATACGTTTTTTATTCGGGAAACTACGAAAGCGAGCTTATAAGAGCGGGCGACGGAATATGTTGTAGTATTTATAAAGGAAAAACGGAATAAGTTTTAGGTATATAAAGGAAAAATGATTGAATTACTTTCGCCTGCGGGCAATTTTGAAAAACTTAAAACGGCAATAAAATTCGGGGCGGACGCCGTGTATATAGGCGGGAAAAGCCTATCCTTACGCGCACAAGCGGATAATTTTTCGGATGAAGAAATAGAAAAAGCCGTAAAATACGTTCACGAAAAAGGCAAAAAGCTTTATGTTGCGGTAAATATTTTTCCGCATAATTCGTCGCTTGAAAGAGCTAAAGAATTTTTACCGTTTTTAGAAAAAATAGGCGTAGACGCGGTAATCGTAAGCGACGTAGGCATTATGCGACTAATTAAAAACGTGGCTAAAAATTTAAAAATTCACGTTTCTACGCAAGCAAACGTTACTAATAAGGAAGCCGTTTCTTTTTGGCGAGATTTGGGCGCGGAAAGGGTAGTTCTTGCAAGGGAACTATCCTTAAAAGAAATTAAAGAAATTCACGACTACGTACCCGATATAGATATAGAGTGTTTCGCTCACGGCGCAATGTGCATTAGTTATAGCGGAAGATGCTTGTTAAGCGAATATTTTAACAAGCGGGACGCAAATTTAGGCGATTGCGTTCAGGCGTGTAGATGGGAATACGAAATTAGGGAAGTTAATAAAAAAGGAGATTATTGCTCTTTACTTCAAGACGAACATGGTTCTTATATTTTAAACAGTAAAGACTTGAATATGATTTACCATTTAAAAGAAATGGTAGATAGCGGAGTTGTGTCGTTTAAAGTAGAAGGAAGAATGAAAAGCGAATACTACGTTGCAACCGTAATAAACGCGTACAGAAGGGCGATAGACGACCTTGTAATAAACGGCGAAAATTACAAAGAAAACCGCCTATATATCGATGAATTAGAAAAAACGGCTCATAGAGCGTTTACTACGGCTTATGCGTTCGGACAAAATTTAGAAACGGTAAATTACGAAAATTCACAATCCAAAGGCACGGCTAAGTTTATCGCAGTCGTAAAGGGATACGACGAAGATAAAAAAAGCGTAATAGTTGAGATGAGAAATCGTTTTAAGGTCGGCGACGAATTAGAAGTTTTATCCCCCGACGAAAACTTTTTAAAAAAATTGAAAGTAGTTAAAATGACGGACGAAAACGGCAACGAAGTGTTAGACGCGAAAGTCGTTCAGCAAACGTTATATATAGAAAGTCCTTTAAAATTAAAAGAAGGCGATATTTTAAGAATTTAATTATAAAAACGAAATTTATTGAATAAAAACATATTTTGTCGAAAAAAAGCATATTTTTCTTTAGAATAGGAGAAAGATATGTTTTTTAGTTTTTTAAGCTTTATTTTTAGCAAAATAATTTTTTTGTGTTCGGCTATAAGGGGAAACACTTTTCCTAAACCGCTTACAAGCGAAGAAGAAAAATATTATTTAAAGCTATATAAAGAAAATAACGATTTACAAGCGAAAGAAAAATTAATTTCCCACAATTTAAGATTAGTAGCGCACATTGTAAAAAAATATCAAGGCGCGGAAGATAACGACGATTTAATTTCCGTCGGCACGGTAGGGTTAATTAAAGCTATAAACACTTATTCCGAAAATAAAGGCACGCAACTTGCTACTTATACGGCTAAATGTATCGAAAACGAAATTTTAATGCTACTTAGGGCAAATAAAAAATATTCTAACACCGTTTATTTAAACGACGTGGTAGGTAGGGATAAAGACGGCAACGAACTTTCTTTAATAGACCTTTTATCCGACGAAGACGATAGCGTTATCACCGGCGTAGAAAGAAAAATTTATTTTGAAAAAATTTTGGAAATAATTAAAGAGTGTTTAGACGAAAGAGAATATAAAATTATGGTTTTACGCTACGGACTTAAAAACGGAGTTCCTATGGCGCAAAGGGAAGTGGCGTCTTTGCTTAGAATATCCCGTTCTTACGTTTCCCGTTTAGAAAAAACGGCGTTTATAAAAATTAGAAAAGCGTTAAAGGATAGAGATATTAAAGCGGAATAATTAAAAACTTTTAGTCGTTTAAATTTTTTTGCGTTTTAAACCGACTTAAATATAAACGATTTTATAACTAGCCGAAAGTTTTTATTTTCGGCTAAAATTTTTTGGCGTTACGCTTAAAAAAAAACGGATTTCATTGACATTTTTATATTATTACTATAAACTAATAATATGAGTGAAATAGAAAAAGATAATTTTGCTTATACTTTAATAACCGGTGGTAGCGGTGTTTTAGGAACAGAATTTGCAAAAATCTATTTAAGCAAAGGCGAAAACGTTTTGCTTACGGGAAGAAGTGAAGAAAAGCTTGAGAATATTAAAAATTCTTTTTCTACTAAACAAGACGTTTTAACTTTTTCGTGCGACTTGGATAAAGCGGGTAGTAGAGAAAATTTGTTTGAGTTTATTAGGCAAAAGGGAATAATTATTACAAGAATTATCCATTGCGCGGGTAACGACAATCAAAAGGCGTTCGGGCTTTTTAATCAAAAAAGTTTAATTACGCAAATTAGGGCTAATTACGAAGCTCCGCTTTCGATAACGTTATTTTGCTTGCAAAATTTTCCCGTAAAAGAAATTTTAGCGGTTTCTTCTTTAACGGCGATAGTTCCTATGCCGTATTTTGCGACTTATACTTCGTCTAAAAGGGCGTTGTGGGATTTTTTTACGGCTATTAAAAGAGAAAATAAAAACGTAAAAATAACGGTTGCTCTATTCGGTAGCGTTCCTACGAGAGAAGATATAAAAGCCGATATTAAAAAACAAGGGCTAACGGGAAAATTATCTTCCCAAAGTCCCGAAAAAGTAGTAAGAAAAAGCGTAAAAGCGTTAGAGAAAGATAAAGACAAAGTAATAGTTGGCTTTTATAACAAGCTTCTTTATTTTTTCAATAAAATAACGCCTTTAAAGTTAAAGCAAAAAATAATTGCCAAAAAGTTTAAAAATAAAACTAAGGAGAATTTTTAATGAGTTACGCAGACAAAGTGTTTATAGAAAATTGTAAAGATATTATTGAAAACGGCGTTTGGGATACCGACCAAAAGGTTAGACCTCACTGGGCGGACGGCGCGCCTGCGCATACCGTTAAAAAATTCGGGATTGTAAATCGTTACGATTTAAGCAAAGAATTTCCTATAATAACCGTAAGAAAAACTTTTTTTAAATCTTGTATAGACGAAATTTTATGGATTTGGCAAAAAAAGTCCAACAAGGTGGCGGATTTACATTCTCATATTTGGGACAGTTGGGCAGGAGCGGACGGAACGATAGGAAAAGCGTACGGCTATCAACTTGCAAAAAAAAGCATTTATCCCGAAGGCGAATTCGACCAAGTGGACAGGGTTTTATTTGATTTAAAAAACAATCCGTCAAGTAGAAGAATTTTGACTAACATTTATAATTTCGAAGACTTGCACGAGATGAATTTATATCCTTGCGCGTATTCTATGACGTTTAACGTAAGCGGAAATAAACTAAACGGAATACTCAATCAGCGTTCGGGCGATATGCTAACGGCAAATAACTGGAACGTAGTTCAATACGCGGTACTCCTTCACATGTTCGCGCAGGTATCTTCTTTGCAAGTAGGAGAATTAGTTCACGTTATTTGCGACGCGCACATTTACGACAGACACGTTCCCATCGTCAAAAAAATTATAGAAAATCCTACTTTTAAAGCTCCCGAATTTAAAATCAATAAAGACGTAAAGAATTTTTACGACTTTACTTTGGACGATTTTAAATTAGAAGGCTACGAATGTAATACTTTAAACGAAAAGTTGGAGGTCGCAATTTAATGCAGTTAATTGTTGCGGTAGACAGTCGTTGGGGTATAGGTAAAAACAATGGACTCTTATTTTCTTTAAAAGAAGATATGAAATATTTTAAAGAAAAAACGACGGGTAACGTTGTGTGTATGGGATATAATACTCTTTTGTCTTTCCCAAATTCTAAACCTTTAAAAAACAGGGTAAATATTACGCTTTGTCCGCAAGAAGTAGAAAGACAAGACTTGATTTGCGTACACTCTTTAAAAGATTTATTTACCGAATTAAAAAAGTACGACAGTGAAAAAATATTCGTAATAGGCGGAGCTACTTTTTATAAAACTATGCTCGATTATTGCGAATACGCTTATATTACAAAAGTTTTAGCCGACGGACAAGCGGAAGTTTTTTTTGAAAATTTGGATAAACGTTCTAATTGGGAACTTATAGAAGAAGGGAAAGAAATTCAAGACGGAGATTATAAAATTAAGTTTTGTAAATACAAAAATAAAGCGGTAAAACGCTTTACCGAATAGGAAAATAATGGAAAGATATATAATTTTAGGCGTAACGGGCGTTTTGGTGTTAATGCTTTTATCCGCCGTTATTACGGGATTAAAACGCGGGATAGTAAAAAGTGCAATAAGGGTTGCTACCATCGCTTTAAGTATTCCGCTTGCCATATTAACGCTTAACGTCATTAAAAAGACTAGTTTTTTCGAGAAAATTATAAATAGGATAGATTTATCTAATTTTGGTATAGACGTAACTCAATTATCGGGCAATATAGACGCTTTGGCAACGGCTTTGGTTATGCCTATTGCGTTTATTATAATATTTTTTCTTATTTCTAAACTCACCTATTTTATTTATCTGATATTTAAGATTTTTTTAGGAAGAGCTATAAATAACCATAATTTAGTAGGGAAAGGCGTATCTAAAACGGTCGGGGTTTTAATTAGTTTAATCGGCGCGTTTATTACGTTTTACGGAACGTTTTGTCCGTTGAACGGCTACGTCGGAGTTTTAGCGGAAGCGCAAACTTACACTAAAGAAGAAAGTTATCAAACAGATTTTAAACAAGTCGTAAAAATAACTAATAGCGCAAAAGAGTTAAGAAGTCATTTCTTATTTTCTTCTAACGCAAAATTTAGCGATAAAATATTCAATAATTTAACGGATATAAAATATAAAACGCTTAACGGGGAAGAAACTTATTCCACTAATTTAAAAAAGGAAATTTTAGGCACTGTAGAATTATTACCTTCCGTTAAAGATTTTTCCGGGCTTACTAAAAAAGAAGAAAATATCGATTACGCTAAAATAAGGGCGTCGGTTAAAAGTATAGGCGATTATAGCGGAGATAACAGCGTTTTAACCGCAAAAATTTTAATAAATTACGTTACGGTACAATTAGGCGAAAAAGCTCCCGATTACGTCGGCAATTACGGTCAAAAATATTTCGATATAGTAAATCCTTTGTTGGAAGAAATGAAAGCTTCCACAATGAATACCGCTAACGAAAAATTAGTAACAGCGTTAAACGTTTTCGGCGCGCTAAACGAAACGCTTACTTATCTCGACACTTTAGAAAACAACACTTACACGGGCGACGGCGTTCAGATAAAAGCTATTATGAATTTTATCGAACCCGACAGTTGGACGCAGTATACAAGACCGCTTATGAAAAAATCTACGTTAGATAACGGCGGAAGCAATGCGGAAGCGTTGGCGGAAGTCGTAGTAAATATATTCGACGAATTGTATTTAATTAAACAAAACGGCGGAGATTTAGACGCGGAGTGTTTAAAAGCGGACAGAACGTTTATAGCGACTTACAAATGCGCTAAAAAAGCCGACGAATTGACTCCTAAAATGGTAAACGACATGATAGACGCGGTTTTAGATTCAGAATTACTTCAAAACGCCATAAACAATGTAAATCAAGGCGGTTATAAAATAAGCAACATAACCGCAAGCGATAAAGAAAAAATTAAAGGGCTTTTGACGGAAAGAAAAACTTACGAAAACGAAAGCGTTTTAAATAATATTGCAAGTATTTTCGACATAACGCTTTAAAAACTTTTTCGGCTAGCTAGGTAATGCTAAACTAGCCGAATATTTTTTCGAAAACAGATATTGCTAAACGGTAGAATATCTTTTCGTGTTACTAATAACGTTGAATTAAAGAAAATTTACCTATCTTAAATAGCGAACTATTTAATCGCTCACGGAGTAAAAAATGGAACTTGTTTTAATAGACGGAAACAGCTTAATAAACAGGGCGTTTTACGCAACGCCTTTGCTTACTTCGCCCGACGGTGCGCCCACGAACGCCGTTTACGCTTTTTTGAATATGCTTTTCAAAATAGAAAAGGATTTGTCGCCAAAATATCTTTTGGTTGCTTTCGACAGAAAAGAGCCCACTTTTAGGCATAAGGTATACGCCGAATACAAGGCGGGCAGAAGCCCTATGCCAACGGAACTTGCCGTACAAATTCCGCTTTTAAAAGAAGTTTTAGACGCAATGGGAATAGCGCACTATGAAAAAGCCGGGTTCGAGGCAGACGATATTATAGGAAGCTACGCAAAGCAAATTTCTTTATCAACCGCCATTTTTACGGGAGATAGAGACGCTTTTCAGTTGGTAGACGAGCATACTAGCGTATACTTTACAAAACGCGGAATTACCGAAACCGACGTTTACGACGTAAACAATTTTAAGGAAAAATACGGGGTTGAACCGCAACAGGTAATAGACTTAAAAGCTTGTATGGGCGACCAGTCCGATAATATAAAGGGTATAGAAGGCGTAGGTGAAAAAACTGCCGTGAGTTTAATTTCGACTTATTCTTCTATTGAAAACCTTTACGAGCATACGGATGAATTAAAAGGTAAGCTTAAAGAAAAGGTGGAAAACGGCAAAGAAAGCGCGTTTTTATCTAAAAAGTTAGCTACCATTTGCGATAGTATGCCCTTAGAGTTACCATTAGAAAGCTTAG
>CAJMEI010000019.1 GCA_905212395.1 uncultured Christensenella sp.
ATCTATTAAATCATCTTCACTGAATGAATCGGGAATTTTTTGCAAAAGGTCGGGAAGTTCGTCGTCGCCGTCGTCCGCTACACCGTTTAAAGACAACGGCATTTTAGACGAATCTAACGCAAACGCAATTTCTTCTAGGGACATATCAAACGCCTTAGATAAATCTTCTACCGTGGGTTCGCTACCCTTATCTTTTTTAAAATCTTCGATATAACGGTTGATTTTATACGCTTGATTTTTAATTACGCGCGAAACTTTTATACTCCCGTTGTCCCTTAGATACCTTTTAATTTCGCCCAATATCATAGGAACGGCGTACGTTGAAAATTTATTATCGAAAGAAAAATCGTAATTATCAATCGCTTTAACAAAACCGATACAACCTAATTGATAAAGGTCGTCGTAATCGACTCCCTTATTTAAAAATCTTTTTGTCAGCGTTTTTATCAATCCCGAATTATTTATCAATAACGTTTCTTTCGCTTGATTGTCGCCACGCTTTGCTTTTGTTAAAAGTTGACTCGTTTCTTCGGAATTTAACATATTTTTATTTACCTATGCTTATTTTCTTAACCAAATATACCGTCGTTCCTTTATTTATTTCCGATTGAACTTTCATTTCGTCCATAAAAGTCTGCATTATCGTAAACCCTATTCCTGAACGCTCTTTTTCGGATTTAGTAGTATAAAACGGCTCTAGCGCTTGATTTACGTTAGATATTCCCACGCCTTCGTCAGATACGGAAATATGTATTACGTTATCTATTAAATCTGCTTTTAAAGTTACGATACCTAAACTATCGGGATATCCGTGAACTATTGCGTTAGTTACTGCTTCGCTTACCGCAGTTTTTACGTCCCCAAGCTCGGAAACGCTGGGATTTAACGGCAAAAGCATTGCGGAAATACAACTTCTTGCTAATTGTTCGTTTTCGCTTTTTGAATAAAATTTTATAATTACGCTGTTTTCCATATTTTTCTCCGTTAACATATTTCCGGCATTAAACCGGTTAATCCGCTTATTTCGATTACTTTTTGTACGTTTGGTAAAGGTTGTTCTAAATAACTTTTTATTCCTACTTTATTTAATCTTTTGTATCTACCTATTAAAAGACCTATTCCCGTACTATCCATAAAAGAAAGTTTGGATAAGTTAAATATTACTTTTGATACGTTCATATTTTCGTCAATAATTTTATCTAGTACCGCTTTTGACTTTTGAGCGGTATACTCGTCCAACTCGCCGTTAAAATAAACGTATAGCACGCCCGATAACAACTGATATTTTATTTCCATACATTATTCCTTTTTTGTTTTAATTATAATAAAAAAAATGCAACGAATTCTAAAAGAATTTGTCGCATTTAGTCAAATTTTGTTTTTTATTTTGTCCAGTTGTTTGCAATTTCCTTAACGTTATCGAAATAAGTTTTTTTACTTATATTTTCACCGGCTACAACTTCTACCTCGTCATACTTGACGTTATTGACAAAAACGGTAACCTTTCCGAGAATTTGACCTTGTTTAACGGGAGCTTTTATTTCCTTACAAAGTTCGTAATTTAATTCGAAATCCGTTTTTTCGTTTTTCTTGCCGAAAATATAACAGTTTTCTTTTGCGATAAGTTTAACGTTTTCTTGCTTTCCGCCTTTAACTTTTACGTTTTTTTCAATTTCTTCACCGCGTTCGAATACACATTTTTCCGAATAATTAGAGAAAGCGTAGTTAAACATCGAGCTTACTCCGTTAAACCTTTCTTTACTGTTTTCCCCGCCTATCACAACCGAAATTAATCTCATAGCTCCGCGTTTTGCCGTTGCGGATAAACAAAAGCCCGCTTCTCCAGTAAAGCCTGTTTTTCCGCCGTCGCACCCTTCGTAAAAGCGAACGAGCTTATTAGTGTTGGATATTTCCGTAACGTTTCCAGACGGGTGTTTTATTTCGTCCATCCAAATTTTACTGTAATTAAAATATTGTTTATGAGTACATAACTCTTTTAATAAATTGGCAACGTCTTTTGCGGACGAATATTGCGTAGGTTTGGTCAACCCCGTAGAATTAGAATATAAAGTGTCGTTTAAATTTAACTCTTTTGCCCTATTATTCATTTCTTCAACGGCGTTTTCTTCACTGCCGTATAATCTTTCGCACAACGCTACCGTTGCGTCGTTAGCGGAAGCTACTATTACGGATTTTACCAAATCCGAACATAAATACTCTCCGCCAGCTTCTAAAAATACTTGCGAACCACCCATTCCGCTAGCCGTTTTACTTACCGTAATTTTTTCATCCAACGACAAATTGTTATTGTCTACGTTTTCAAAGGTAAGCAGTAACGCCATAAGTTTCGTCATACTCGCAATAGGTAGTCTTGCGTTTTCGTTTTTAGCGTAAATTATACTTCCGCTATTATAGTCCATAATTATAGCCGACTTACCTTTTACGTTTAAGCCGTTTTCCGCATTAACCGTTTTTACCGCCGTGAATTTTATATTAAAAGCAAAAATGCTTATAACTATAAGCGATAAAATCGAAATAAATTTCTTTTTCATAACTACTCCTATTTATTTTATAAAAGTAGTTTTAGTATTTTTTAAAAAATTATTCTAAAAATACAAATTCAACGGACGGAAAAAGATTACGAGTATTATAAGTTCGTAAAACGCGCCGAAAAGTGCAATTAAAAATCCTATTAAAAAAAATCTAAAATAATTATAAGAACAATATCCTTTCTGCCTTTTTAAACGCATATCGTAAACTATACAACTTGCGTATAATAGCCCGAAAGTTACGATTAAGTTTTGCATTACTACGATAAATATGTAAATTATTATTCCGTGAACCGAATAAATTTGAAAAAATAGAAAAAAAACGTTTCCTAAAACCAATCCCCTATAAAAAAACATAATTATCGTGAAACAAGACGTAAAAACAGTGCAACACAATATCCATAATAATAAAAAGTAAAATAGATTATTGAAAATTCTTGTAAAAGTCAGCTTTATAGGATTAGAATACAAACCTATTATCATCGTGTGATAATTATTTACGATTACGAATAAATCGGTAAACTGAGTTAGCCCTTTCCCGAAAATTATACCCAGAACGATTCCTAAAACGTACGCGCAAATAAACAGTACGTTCAGAATAGGATTAAACCAAAAACATTTAAAAAATCTTTTTATATATTTTCGGAACATAAAAAGTACCTCATATTAAATTATGAGATACTTTTATTTTTTATTCTTTTTTAACAAAATGAAAAGCGTTTATAAAACTAAAATTTTTATTTTATCGCTTTTAAAATTACTCGTTTATCATATTTTGAATGGAAATTCCGTATCCCCTTTGGGCGTCCCCTACGAAAACGTGAGTAATTGCGCCAACAAGTTTACCGTTTTGCACGATAGGACTACCGCTCATTCCCTGAACGATTCCGCCCGTAACTTCTAAAAGTTCTTTATCGGTTATTTTTATAACGAAATTTTTATTAGCCTTATTTAAGTCGGCTTTCACGATAGAAATAGAATATTCCTTAACTTCCGTGCCGTTTACGCAAGAAAAAATACTTGCCTTACCGGGCTTAGCCTTATCTATTTCAATGGGTTTTTGAGTTGATTTTATAGGCGAGGACAATTCGCCTCTTAACCCCGTTTTGGTGTTGGCCGTAATTTTACCTATTTCGTCCGTAGGCGAAAATACGCCTTTAAGCTCCCCTGTAAAACCACGAGCACCTTTAACAACGCCTACAATCATACAAGAAAAAGCTTTTCCGCCCGAAATAGAAAATATTTCTCCGTTTTCGGTAGAAATTGAATGTCCTAACGCGGAAAAAGTATTTTTAGTATAGTAAGTTATAGTGCCTATACCCGTAATTGCGTCCCTAACGATTAAACCGAGTTTATATTTTCCGTTTAAATCTTTTGCGGGTACAACGTCTTTTAAAAGAATTTTACCTTCTCTTTTAATTTTTATTTTTAAATCGTTACCGTTTTCGTAAACTAATTTTTCCAAAGAAAGTCCGTCCGTTACGTCTTTTCCGTTTATAGATAAAATTACGTCTCCTACGCGTATATCGGCGTTTTTACAAGGGCTAACGGTACCGTTTTCACACAAAACGTCCGTTACCGACAAAACGTCCACGCCTTTTTCGTTAAGAACAAAACCTGCCGTTTGTCCGCCTAAATAATATAAAGTTTGCTCTGCTTTAACGGTTCTTTTTTGAGTAAAAGAAAAAAATACCGATAAAACGATAGTTAAAATCAGTATTTTTTTTAAAACTTTTTTAAAATTTATCGTACTCATAAACTTGTTATGCGTAAAATTTAAAAAATTATTCGTATTTTATTTTTTTATTGAATTTTTATAGTCGGTTGCCTGTTTTATCATATTTTCGGCGTGAGTTTTAGCAATTTCGCTGTCGTTTTGTCCCCCGACCAGTCTAATAATTTCGTTAATTTTTCCGTTATAATCCAAAGCTTTAATAGTAGAATAAGTTTTTGTTTCGTTTTCGAACTTATAAATTAAAAAGGAAGTATCGCTCATGGCGGTCATAATTGCAAGGTGAGAAATTGCAATAATTTGTTTATGTAAGGCAATTTCCGCAAACTTTTTAGCCATTGTTAAAGCTACTTGTCCGCTTATTCCCGCGTCTATTTCGTCGAAAATATATGTTGAAATTCCGTTCATAGCAGATATTTCGCTCTTTAATGCGAGCATAAACCTACTCATTTCGCCACCGCTTATAGTTTTTGCCATATTTTTTAACGGTTCGCCCTTATTTGCAGAAAACATAAACTCTATCTCATCCCTACCGTTTAAAGATAAGCTATCTTGTTTTTCGGTAAAGTTTATTTCAAACGTTGCGCTTTGCATTGCGAGAGTTTTTAAAGATTCCGTTACGCTTTTGCAAAATTTTAAGGCGTATTTTTTTCTGCAATTAGTAATTTCGGCGTATATTTCGTTCAATTCTTTTTCTAGTTTTATTTTGTCGGAATTTAATTTTTCCACGATTTCGGCACTGTTTACTATTTCTTCTACTTCGCGTTGAGCGCTTTTTAAAAATTCTTGTACGGCTTCGTAGCTACCGCCGTATTTTCGTTTTAAATCTCTTATTTCGTCGAGCCTTTTCTCAATTTCGTCGGCTTTTTGCTCCGAATAATCTAGTCCGTCTAACAAATCTTTAACGGCGTAAGTTTGCTCGTTTAATATAGAAATAGCGTTTTCAAGCCCGTCGTATATTTGAGAATATTTATCCCCAAACGAGAGTAATTGCAAAATTCTTCTACCCGCCGATACTATTGCGTCTACACCCTTATCTTCTCCGCTAAGTAAAGAATACGCCTCCCCGAGCGAATCCGCGATTTTTTCGGCGTTTACGATAATTTTTCTCTCTTCGAGTAAATTTTCTTCTTCGCCATTACGCATATCGACTTTTTCTATTTCTTCTATTTGATATTTTAATATGTCTAAACGCCTTTCCCCGTCGGAATTAGCCGATAAACGCTTTAATTCGCTTAAAGTTTTTTTCATTTGCGTTACGGGACAAACTAAACGCTGTTTTAAATCCGACAACTCTTGTCCGCAATATTTATCTAAAACCGACAGTTGATTTTCTTTATCTAGAAGAGAATAATGCTCGCTTTGTCCGTGAACGTCCACTAAGCAAGAAGTTATTTTTTTTAACATTCCGCCCGTAACGGTTTCACCGTTGACTTTTATAGAGCTTTTACCGTCTACAGTAAATTTTCTTTTAACGATTAACTCGTCGTCGAATTCGATATCGAAATCGTTTAAAACATGTTTAACTTCATCGTTATCCACGCTAAAATTAACGGTAACCAAACATTCTTGCGAACCGAACCTTATGCAAGACTTGTCCGCTTTTGCCCCCAAAGCAAAATTTATTGCGTCTATAATTATAGATTTTCCGCTTCCTGTTTCGCCGGATAAAACGTTTAATCCGTTGTTAAATTCTATTTCGGTATTGTCAATCAGCGCAAAATTTTTAATTGAAATTTTTTGAATCATAACAATATTTCGTCTAGCTTTTGCTTAACGCTCCCCGCCGTTTCGTTATTTTCGGCAATTATTAAAAGGTTATCGTCGCCAGCTAACGTTCCCAAAATCCCGTCTATAAGTTGTTTATCTATAAAAGACGCTACCGCGTTTGCGTTTCCTTCGTGAGTTTTTACAACTATTAGATTTTGAGCGAGCTTTATAGATACGACCGCGTTTTTGTATACGTTATTTTCGTTAAAACTTTCGAAGTTTACGGCGTATCTGTATTTTTTTTGTTTTCCGCTTGTTTTTACGATATTCAAATCTTTTATATCCCTTGAAATCGTCGCTTGCGTTACGTTTAAGCCAAGCAAGTTTAATTTATCCACAAGGTCGTTTTGCGTATCAAACTCGTTTTCTTCTATAATTTTTAGCAAAATTTCTTGTCTTTCAGATTTTTTCATCGCCAATCACCCTGTTAAACTTTTTGCAAAGCTTATTAAAAAATTCTTTTTTAAATTTTATAAGTTTTAATGTTTTTTTACTTTTTTCAATAATAATTTCGTTATCGTCTACGTCCGAAAAATATTTTCCGTCCGCAAATACGGCTGAATTTCTATCCGTTTCCAAAGACGTGATTTTTATTATTCCGTTATCGTTATACACGATAGGTCTTGACAAAAACGAATGGGAACATATAGGAGTAATTATAAAAGCGTTAGTATCGGGAGTAAGAATTGCCCCGCCCGCCGATAGAGAATACGCCGTTGAACCCGTAGGCGTAGAAATTACTATTCCGTCGGCGTAAAAATTATCTATTCTTTCTCCGTTTAATTCTATTTTTAACTTAATAACTTCGCTAACGAGTTCGTTTTTAGGTTTACGCTGAATTACTACGTCGTTTAAGCAAATCTTACTTTCCCCGTTATGCGATACTCTTAATAGAGTTTTTTCGGTATATTCGGGTCTGGATAAAAGCTCTTTTATAACTTCTTGCAAGTTATCGGGCGAAAAATCGGATAAAAACCCGAACGTACCCGTATTTACCACTAAAACGGGAACGTTTTGTTCCAGCGCGTAAGGAACGCTTTTTACGGTAGTTCCGTCCCCGCCGAATACGACGATATAATCGCACTTTTCAGTGTGATTTTCCGCAACGTTTACTATTTTTGCCGATTTACCGACAATAGTTTTAAATTTTTCACAAGTATTTTTAGATAAAACACTGTTTACGTTTACAAAAACACCTATCGTCATAATTTTGATTTTTCTATTACACCCTTTATATAATCGTAATTTATGGTTTCCTTTTTAATTTTACTTATAAGAAAAAAATATTCCGCGTTTTTATCTTGACGTATCGGCGCAAAAGTAAAATTTATGGGATACAAACCGCAAGATAAACAATAATCTAACAAATTACAGCACGCGTTTTTTATGTCTTTTAAATTTTTTACAATGCCTTTTTTGTTTAAACTATTTTCACCGCATTCAAATTGCGGTTTTATTAAACAAATTATTTCTCCGTCTTGTTTTATTGCGCTACTTACGGGAACTAAAATATTTTTAAGAGAGATAAAACTACAATCGGCAACTGCCAAATCGGGTTTTACGCAAAAAGTATTTTCGTTAAGTTCCCTTGCGTTTAGCGTGATTTTTTCCACCCTTTCATCGTCCGAAAGCGATTTATCCAGTAAAGACGTATTTACGTCTAGACAGTATACTTTTTTTGCGCCAGACAACAATAGTCTTTGCGTAAAACCGCCTGTACTTGCGCCCACGTCTACGCAAATTCTATCATTTACAAAATAATTAAAATCTTCTAACGCTTTTTCTAGCTTATATCCGCCCATAGAAACGTATTTTATAGGCTCTAATATCGTAATTTTATCGTTTTTTTTAACTTCGTAAGAAGCTTTTTCAGCTTTTCCGTTTACCCTAACAAAGTTTTTTTCGATTAAAATTAAAGCCCTGTTTCTACTTGTGGCAAAACCGTTTTCCGATAAAAATTTATCTAATCTCATTAGTATATTCTTTTGCTTAATTCTACGGCGAAATTCTTTAAAAATTCGGAATTTTCTACGTTTTTTAAAGCCGAAACGGCTTTTTGCGTTTTTTCTTGAACAAGCCTTTCACACTCGGATAAACCGTATATTTCTACGCTTGTAAGTTTACCGTTTTCGCTGTCCTTACCTAGAGTTTTACCAAGTAAATTTTTATCTCCTTTAACGTCTAAAACGTCGTCTACTATTTGAAATACTACGCCTACGTTTTCAGCATATTCTTTTAATTCGCTAAAATAATTTTTTTCGACGAAAAAAGTCGGAATCAATACGGAAGCCATTATTAGTTTAGCCGTTTTTTTTATTTCTATTTCTTCTAGTAATTCTCTATTTACTATTTTATTTTTTTCGGCGTAAACGTCCTTAAATTGTCCGCCCAACATTCCCCTAAATCCGCTATAACGGGAAATTAGTTCCATACACTTTACTCCCGATAAATCTTTTATTGCGTTTAAAGAATGTTCGTAGGCAAAGTTTTGTAAAGCGTCCCCGCACAAAACCGCCGCGCTTTCGCCGAACTTTTTATGGCAAGAAAGTCTTCCGCGTCTATAATCGTCATTATCTATGCAAGGCAAATCGTCATGCACAAGGCTTGAATTGTGTATTATTTCAAGCGAACAAGCAAACGGCAAGACTTTTTTGGACGGAACGCCCAAACAGTTTGCCACCGCAAGCGTTAAAACAGGTCTTATACGCTTACCGCCCGCGGACAAAACGTATTTCATAGCCTGTTCTAAAAGCCCGTCCCCTAAACCGTTTAAAACGGCGGATAAATATTCTTCAAAAATTTTTTTATATTCTTTTTCCGTCATAATTTTTTCGTAAACGCCTTAAATACGTTTTCAAGTAGCATCGCGATTGTCATAGGTCCGACTCCGCCCGGAACGGGAGTTATATAAGAAGCTTTTTGACTACACTCGTCATAGTCTACGTCCCCGCATAATTTTCCGTTTTCGTCCCTATCCATACCGACGTCTACGATAACGGCGTTTTCCTTTATCATATCGGCTTTTAAAAATTTGGCAATTCCCACAGCCATAACGACTATATCTGCGTTTTTTGTGTAAAAAGATATATCTTTCGTTTTGCTATGACAAATGGTTACGGTGCAATTTTCCTTTAATAAAAGTAGGCTCATAGGCTTACCTACGATATTGCTTCTTCCGACGACAACTGCGTTTTTGCCGTTTAAATCTATTTTGTAATGCTTTAAAAGGCGTATTACGCCGTTAGGTGTACAAGCTATTAAACAATCTTCACCAAGCATTAGTTTTCCGACGTTTTCGGAAGAAAATCCGTCCACGTCCTTTTCTACGGGAATTAAAGATAAAAGTTTTTTTTCGTCTAAATGTTTAGGCAAGGGAAGTTGTATTAAAATTCCGTCTATATCGGAATTTACAAGCTTTTTTACTTCCGTTTCCGCTTGTTGTTGAGTAATATCCGCGCTTAACTTTACGCTTACGGATTCTATTAAAGACTGTTCGCAAGCCTTAATTTTATTGCGAACGTAAATTGCGGAAGCAGGGTTATCCCCTATCATAACGACTGCAAGTTTGCACCTTTTATCCGTATTTTTGTATATTTCGGATAATTTTTGTTTTATATCTTCTTTAATTATGCCAGAAAGCATTTTACCGTCTAAAATTTCGCTCATTTTTCCAAATCTTGTTTATATTTTGCAAGAATTCCGTTTACGAATACCACGTTATCTTCTTGCGAATATTTTTTAACTAATTCTATCGCTTCTTTTATGGATACTACGCTTGGTACGTCTTCTATAAATTTCATTTCCGCCATTGCAAGTATTAAAATAGCTTTATCTACCGCAAAAATTCTGTCAAAGCGGAAGTTAAGGGATAATTTTTCGATTTCTTGCGTTAAATACTCGTAGTTATCTTTTACTTGCTTTATAAGCTTATCCGTATATTCCTTATCATCTTTATTGAGTTTTTCGTATCCGTATAATTCGTCTTGTACTTCGCTTTTTTCGCCGAATAACTCCGCAAATATAATTTTAAATGCGGTTTCTCTACAATCTCTTCTCATTAAGCTCCTTAAATTGACGTTTCTTCTTTAAAAACCACGTCGTCAACGTGAACGTCAACCGCCTGAATTTTGTATTTAGACATAGTTTCTACGTTGTGTTTTATGCTTTGTTGTATAAAATAAGAAACTTCGGGAATGTTTGCGCCGTAATAAACGTCAACCGTTACGTCAACGTAAATTCCGTCAGGTTTTACGTTTATTTTTATTCCGTCTAATTTTTCTTTTTTAACGTTTTTATATTTAACTTTTACGCCTTCCGTATTAGACACGGATAAACCTACTATACTCTTTAAAATATCTTCGTTATAAACTACTTTCCCGTTTTCTTTATCCGTTTCGTTTACTCGTAAAGTTTTTTTAGACATATTCTGCTCCTTAAAAAATAGTTTCGTTGACAACAGTATAACACAAAAACATTGCTTTTAACAAGTATTTATTT
>CAJMEI010000020.1 GCA_905212395.1 uncultured Christensenella sp.
ATAATTTTATTTAATTTACTTTATAGGTTATATTAATTATAATAAAGATGTTTGTACACGTTATAAATGTAAATACTTTTGGAGGAATTTATGATTACTAATCAGACAGAAATTAAAATTTTCAGCGGTAATTCCAACAGACCTTTGGCGGAAGCAATCGCAAAAGAACTCGGAATTAAACTAGGTGAAATGGAAGTCGGACATTTTTCCGACGGAGAAACTACCGTACAGGTAAAAGAAACCGTTAGGGGAAGGGACGTATTTCTTATTCAATCTACTTGTTCTCCCGTAAATGAAAATTTAATGGAGTTATTAGTAATGATAGACGCCGTAAGAAGAGCATCGGCAGGAAGAATTACTGCGGTTATACCTTATTTCGGATACGCTCGTCAAGACAGAAAAGCAAAAGCGAGAGACCCGATTACCGCAAGATTAGTTGCAGACATTATCACTAAAGCAGGCGCGGACAGAATTTTAACTATGGATTTACACGCCGCTCAAATTCAAGGATTTTTCGATATTCCTGTAGACCACTTAGTCGGCGGACCTTTACTTTATAAATATTTTAAAGATATGAATAACGAAAACTTAGTCGTTGTATCGCCCGACGTAGGTAGCGTTGCAAGAGCAAGAAACGTTGCGGAAAAACTCGGATGTTCTATGTCTATCGTAGACAAGAGAAGACCTAGAGCTAATCAAGTAGAAGTTATGAATATAATCGGAAACATAGAAGGCAAAGATTGCTTAATGGTTGACGATATGATCGATACTGCGGGAACAATTTGTCAAGGCGCTCAAATTTTAAAAGATAAAGGCGCAAAATCGGTTTACGCTTGTTGTACGCACGCGGTTTTATCGGGGCCAGCAATTCAAAGAATAAAAGATTCTTGCATTAAAGAGTTGGTAATTTTAGATACCATTCAATTACCCGAAGAAAAGAAATTAGATAAAATTAAAGTTTTATCGGTTTCCAAATTATTCGCGCACGCAATCAAAAATATTTATAGCGACCAAAAAATGTCAGATTTATTTAAAGATAACTAAAATTAAAACCACCGATAAAAAGGTGGTTTTTTAATCCTAGGGGAAAAATGTATTTAATAGTTGGCTTAGGCAATCCCGATTTAAAATATTTAACGACTTATCATAATTTAGGGTTTATGGCGATAGACCGTTTTGCTATGGATAATAGCCTTGAAATAAACCAAAAAGAGCATAAATCGTTAGTGTGTAAAACTACGATAAACGGGCAAAAAGTAATAATAGCTAAACCTTTAACTTATATGAATTTAAGCGGAGAAGCGGTAAAAGAACTTGTAGACTACTACAAAATTCCGCTTGAAAATTTGCTTGTTATATACGACGATTTAGACGTAGAAAAAGCAAAAATTCGCATCAGAAAAAACGGTAGCGCGGGTACGCATAACGGAATGAGAAATATAGTCAAAATGCTGTCTAGTACGGAATTTAAAAGGGTAAGAATAGGTAGCAAGCAAGACGAAAATTCGCCTATTCCCGTTATCGACTACGTTTTAACGAATATAGATAAAATCTATCAAGAAAGTTATAAAAACGCTTTCGAAAAAGTAAGCAAGGCAATTTCCGATTTTATTTCGGGCGTAAGTTTCGATATAATTATGGGAAAATATAACGGATAAATATTTGATTTAAAATTCAGGGGTTATAAAAGGTGCTTAACAAACTAAAAACCATAACCGACGAAAATCAAAACGAAATAATATACAACGTCCGCAGTGGGTTACCTACTGCGGTATTCGGTGTTACGAGCGGTGAAAAAATAAGAACGGCGTCTTTACTCGATTCGCCCGTGTTGTACGTTGCGCCCGATATGGTTACCGCAAGGAGTTTGGCGATAGAGCTAGAAGCCGTTACCGAAAAAGAAACCTGCGTTTTTCCGCCTAAAAGCGAAGTGCTTATAACAAACTCTATTTATAGTAAGGAAATAATTTTCGAAAGGCTAAACGCTTTATACAGAGTAAAAAAATTCGGAGTAAACGTAATAACTACGTTAGAAGCTTTAATGCAAATAACAAGTTTAAACGTCGGCGCTTTGGAATTAAAAAAAGGCGATAACGTAGCGTTTTCGGAAGTAAATTTAAAACTTGCGTCTTTCGGCTATAAAAAAACGGATTTCGTAAAAGAAAGGGGAGAATATTCTTTTCGCGGGGACGTTTTAGACGTATTTCCTATAAGTTCCGAATTTCCTTATAGGATAGAATTCGAGTTTGACGAAGTAGATAAAATATATAAATTTAACGAAGAAGACGGAAAAAAACAAGCGGAAGAAAACGAATTTTATTGTTTGCCGTTATACGAATTCGATTTATCTGTTCAAAACGTAACGGAAATTGCAAAAACTCTTGAAAAAAGCGTTTTAAAAAAGGGAGAAAGTTTTGCGATTAGCAACTCAAAAAACGCCGTTAGCGAACTTATTGACAAACTTTCTTTCGGTTACGACGATACTTTATACGCTTTAATGCCTTTATTTAAAGGCGTAGGCGTAGCGACTGACTTTTTTAAAAACTATACCGTGGTATTCGACGAAGGAAAACTAATCGACGAGCGTACGGACGGATATTGCAAAGAGTTTTTAGAAAGATTTTCCACTTTATTTCGTCGTGGCGAAGTGTTAGATTTTACAATAAGACAAATATGTACGAAAGATTTTATCACTAACGAGTTGAAAAAACGTCCTAGTTTAATGCTTGCAAATCTGTCTTCAAAAACGTCTTTTTACAATCCGCTTAAAATAGTAAAATTAAACTGTTCACCGCTTAGTAATTATTCTTATAATTCCGAAGTTTTAACGGACGACTTAAAGGATTGGCAAAAATGCGGTTATAGGGTAATTTTATGTTGCGACGGAGTAGAAAAAACGCAAAATATCGCTACTAAGCTTATGGACGCGGGAATAGGGGCGAAAATAATTACCGATATTGCTCGTTTAAGCGGAATTTGTATCGTTAACGAGTATTTAGGTAAAGGATTTATCGAACATAAAAATAAACTCGTAGTAATAGGTAGTTCGGAATTATTCGTTACGGCAAGTAAAAGAAAGACTTTAAAAACTAAAAAATTCACGACTTTTTCAGCTCCGAAAGTTGGCGACTACGCCGTACACGATACGTTCGGAATAGGTAAAGTCGTTGGAAATAAACGAATTTCCACAAGCGACAGCACGAAAGATTATTTAGAAATCATGTATAGGGACGGAGATATGCTTTACGTTCCTCTCGATCAAATGGACAGAATTTCCAAATATATCGGCGCTGAACAAGAACCTAAACTAAATAAAATAGGGGACGAATTCGAAAGAATTAAAGAAAAAGTAAAACAATCCGTTTCTTTAATGGCTATAAATTTAAAAAAGCTGTATAAATCGAGAAAAGAAAGAAAGGGTTTTGCTTTTTCGCCTGATAACGAGTTTTCAAACGAGTTCGATTCTAAATTCGAATACGAATTAACAGAAGATCAAGCCACTGCCATAGCGGAAGTGAAAGCCGATATGGAAAGCAATAAAATAATGGACAGGCTTATTTGCGGTGACGTAGGTTTCGGAAAAACGGAAGTTGCGATGAGAGCGGTTTTTAAGGCGTATTTAGACGGAAAACAATGCGCGGTGGTCTGTCCTACGACGATTCTTTCTCAGCAACACTATATAACTTTTAAAAAACGGTTCGACGGGTTCGGCGCAAAAATAGAAGTTTTAAATAGGTTTAAAAGCGTAAAGGAAAGGGATAAAATTTTAACGAATCTCGCGCGCGGAGATATAGATATAGTAATAGGCACGCACGCTTTGTTCGGGGAAACGGTTAAGTTTAAAGATTTAGGTTTGCTTGTTTTAGACGAAGAACAGCGTTTCGGCGTAGAACATAAAGAAAAAATAAAAACCATGAAAGAAAACGTAGATACCCTTACTTTAACGGCTACGCCTATTCCGAGAACGCTACATATGTCGCTAGTAGGCATAAGAGATATATCGGAAATAAACACGCCCCCGACAAACAGAATACCTACTCAAACTTTCGTTTTAGAGCAAAATTTCGACGTTATCGTAGAAGCGGTAAATAAAGAATTCGCTCGAAAGGGACAAGCGTATATTTTGTATAATAAAGTAGAAAGTATAGACGCTTTTGCTCAAAAAATATCTTCGCTTCTTCCGAACGCTAAAATTTTAGTTGCTCACGGGCAAATGAAGGAAAAAGAACTCGAAGAAAAGATTTTGTCTTTTTATAACGGCGAATTTAATTTGCTTATCGCGACAACCATTATAGAAAACGGAATAGATTTACCCTTAGCTAACACGCTGATTGTTATAGACGCGGATAAACTTGGGTTGTCAACGCTGTATCAGTTAAGAGGAAGGGTCGGCAGAAGCGACAGAATGGCTTACGCTTATTTTATGTACAAGCAATTAGCTTTAACGGACGTAGCTTATAAAAGATTAAACGCTTTAATGGAGTATTCGGACGTCGGTAGCGGATATAAAATCGCTATGCGAGATTTGCAAATAAGGGGAGCGGGCAACGTTTTAGGAAAAGAGCAACACGGTCATATGGAAAAAATAGGGTACGAGTTGTATTCTAAGTTGCTAAAAGAAAAGCTTGTGGGCGAAGATTTAGACACCGAGTGTGAAACGGATTGCAAAGTTACCGCTTATATTCCCGAAACGTATATAGATTATCCGTCGGCAAGAATGGATTGTTATAAAAAAATCGCCGAAGTAAAAACGATAGAAGAAATGGAAAAACTTAAAGGCGAAATAGAACAAACTTACGGAGAAATGCCGTTAGAAGTCAACAATTTATTACTTTTGACAAATCTAAAAATATTATGTAAAGCGCATGGAGTTATAAAGGTAGAAATCAATAAAGAAAAAGCCGTTTTAACTTTTAAAGACGTAAATTCGTTAAACGATAAAAAAATATTGTCGGTTATAGAAAATAACGAGATTTCTTCCGTGTTATCAGTTAAAGACAATCCTGTATTAACTTTTAACGCTCCGCAATTTTCGTCCGACAAAAGATTAAGCGAAATAATTAGCTATTTATCGTAAATTTTTACCAAAAATATAGGAAAAATTAAAAAAATCCTTGCAAATACGATATATATTTAGTATAATAACAAAGTATAGATTTACTCTTTAAAAGAGAGTAATTATTTTAGGAATTTAGGAGAGTCCTATGAAAAAACTTCTTGTAAAAATTCTATGTTTGGTTTTATCGGTTGCGTGTTTATGCGGCGTATTTTCCGCATGCGACCTAGTAAAAACGGACAGTGAAAAAAACAGCAAATTAGTTATTGCAAAAATTAAAATAGACGACGTAGAACAAGCTGATTTAAACGTAGACGGTAAAACGCTTTACAAAAAAGATTTATATGCAGGTTACGTTTCTTACGGTTATTATTACGTTGATTATTACGGTTATACTACTTCTAAAGCATTTGAAACCGTTTTGGACAATTTAGTAAACAACACCGTAGTAGAACAATACGCAAAAAGGCGTTTAACTCAATTTTACGCAACCGTAAAAGCGAAAACGGAAGCTGAAAGAACGGAATTCGAAAAATATTTTTACGATAACGTTTACGCTACTACCGAGTATTCGGGCGTTCTTACCGCTAAATCGAATTTAGACGCGTTTTTAACCGAATATCAAATTTTAGAAGCTAAATACGAAGTAAAAAATTCAATCGCTTCCATAATAAAACAAAATTCTAACAAAGACGAAGATACGACTAAATCGACCGAAAAAGTAACTTTGGAAGAAAGAAAAAATCCTTCCAAAGATGTAGAAAGAGATTTTACGGAACAAGAAATGAGAACGGAAGTTCCCACCGATAAAGAATATAAAACCGTACTCGTTAAGTTAAATAAAGAATGTACGGAAGAAAATTTAACGGCAATTAAAGCTGAATGTACTACTTTATACGATTTAAACGTAAAACTCTTTAAAGAATTTAACTACGATTTATCTTCTAGGGCAAACCGTAAAGCGTTCAATAAAGGGATAGAAAATCTTAAAGCTTACGGAATAATTTCTTCGGACGAGTTTTATTCTAGTCAAGAAGTTGAAAAATACGCGTATTTTGTAGACGCTCTTGCAAGCGAAAAAGTACAAGCATTGGTAAATACTTTCGAGTCTTCTCTTGAAAAAGACGTAGAAAGTCAAATGACCGACGATATGCTATACTCTGCGTACGATTCTTTGTACGAAACTCAAAAGACCAAATACGACACAAAGTTATCCGATTACGAAACCGCTTTGTCGGACGTTACGGAAGATACTTTTATAGTTTATAATCCTTTAGACAACTACGGTTACGTAAGCAACCTTTTAATAGGATTTTCCGACCAACAATCGACTGCTTTAAAAAATTACAAAGCAAAAGCAGGCGTTACGGCGCAAGAAGTTAAAAATTTTAGGGCTAATCTTGCCGGTTCTATTGTAGCAAAAGACCAAAGAGCTTATTGGGTAGTAAACAGCTACGGTTCTTATGACGGAACTTCTTTCGTGTTCGATTCTAAATATTTAAAATCCGAAAATTCTTTAGTAGGAAAATATTTAGGAACGGTAAACAACCCCGTATCCACCACTAAAAAGGATAGCGACGGAGTAGAAGAAACGACTTGGACTTGCGACAGCGTTTATGCAAATTCCATTAAATTCGAAGATTTTGTAAACGACTATTTAAAAGCTATCGGAATGACTTCTTTATCTTTCTTTGGAAGCGGAACGATTTCTACGCTCGATTACAACGACGAATTTAAAAACAATTTCGAAGATTTACTTTACGCTTTCTCAACCGACCCAGGTTGTTTAGGAAAACTTTACGGATATTTATATTCGCCTAACGGCAATCAATACGTAGAAGAATTTAACGATTGCGCAAAAGCGTTAGTAGAAAACGGAGTAGGTTCTTATTCTATGGTAGTAACCGATTATGGTATTCACGTTATGGTATGTACTAAAAAAGTAGAAAAGAACGTAGAAAAAATATTAAAAGCAGACTTTACTTCTTGGGATAAGTACGAAGATTTCAAAAAATCTAAAATAGATTCTTTGGTATCCAACCAAGTACAAAAGGAATTAAATAACTTTATTTCCAACTACTTAGAAGACGATAGCACTGCCGTTAAATATTTCAAAAACAATTACAGCGATTTAATCACTGAATAATCAAATTAAAAGGAATTGAAAAAACGTCAATTCCTTTTTTTATAAAGGTATATATGAAAAAACTCGTTATAAAAATAGGTTCGTCGTTTTTTATAAACGATAAGGGCGAAATAAATAAAAAAAACATACTCGAACTTATTAAGCAAATATCCATAATTAAGCAAAAAGGGGTATCGTGCTGTCTTATAAGTTCGGGAGCGATAGCCGTCGGCGTTAAAAAAATGGGGTATAGCGTAAAACCTGCCAACATAGCTAAAAAACAAGCTTGCGCCGCAATAGGTCAAATGTTTTTAATGCAGGAATACGAACAAGTTTTTTCTTTATTCGATTTACAATGCGCTCAAATTCTTTTAAATCACGACGATTTCGGTAACCGCAAAAGAATTATCTCGCTTAAAAACACTATTGAAAAACTTTTTTCAATGAACGTAGTTCCCGTAATCAACGAAAACGACGCTTTAGCCGTAGACGAAATAAAAGTAGGTGATAACGATACTTTATCCGCTATGGTTTCTTTGGTGCTAAACGCCGATATGCTTATTTTAGTTTCTGACGTAGACGGTTTGTACTCGGCAAATCCTAAACACAATCCCGACGCAAAATTGTTAAAGGAAATCGACGATATAACGGACGATATAAGGGCAATGGCAGGCGGAGCAGGAACGGTTTACGGAACAGGCGGTATGTCTACGAAAATAAAAGCGGGCGAAATAGCTGTAAATTCGGGAATTCCGATGATGATTGTAAACAAAACTAAAATAGACCGTTTATCTACCGTTGCGGACGGACAAAATATCGGAAGTTTGTTTAAAGGCAAAAAAGAACACTTAGATTTAAAGGAAAGTTGGATAAAATACTGCGCTAATATAGACGGAAGAATAGTCGTTGATGACGGAGCTAAAAAAGCCGTAAAAAACAGAAAAAGTTTACTTAATTGCGGAATAGTATCCGTTTCGGGACAATTCCGTAGGGGAGAAGTTGTAGAACTTTCCGACGAAAACGGAAATATTTTTGCAAAAGGCGTAACGCTTTTCGATTTTTCGGAGCTTAAAAAAATTCCCGATTTAAAAAAGTCTAAAGAAATAGCAATTCACGCAAATAACATCGTAATTTTGGAGAAATAATATGGATTATTTTGAAAGAGCAAAACTTGCTTCTCATAAATTAAAAATTGCCACAACCGAGCAAAAAAATAACGCGCTTGAACAAATTGCAATGGCAATTCAATCAAATAAAAGTTTAATTTTAAAATCAAACGAAAAGGATATGGAAATTGCAAAGGCTAACGGCGTTACAAATATGCTCGATAGGTTGCTTTTAACCGAACAAAGGATAGACGGAATCGTTAGCGATATTTATAAAGTAATAGCCCTTTCCGACCCAATAGGCGAAACGATAGAGCAATGGACGACCGATAACGGTTTGCTCATTAAAAAAACCAGAATTCCGTTCGGGGTAATAGGCGTCGTATACGAATCCCGTCCTAACGTTACGGTAGACGTATCTGTATTATGTATAAAAACGGGTAACGTATGTCTTTTAAAAGGCGGAAAGGACGCTAAATATACAAACGAAACTCTTGTGGAAATTATAAGAAACGCAATAAGCGGTATAATAGAACAAGACAGCGTAATTCTTCTTCCCAGCGAAAGAGAATGGGTTAATAAAATGATAACCGCTAAGAGCTACGTAGACGTAGTAATTCCTAGGGGAAGTAAAGGGCTAATAAAAGCGGTTGTAGAAAACGCAAAAGTACCCGTAATAGAAACGGGAGCGGGAGTGTGCCATATTTACGTTGAAAAAACCGCCGATATAAACTTAGCTTTAAATGTTTTAGTAAATGCTAAAGTTCAAAGACCCAGCGTATGCAATTCGGTTGAAACGCTTTTAGTCGATAAAGCTATTGCGGACAAATTTTTACCGCTTGCAAAAGTCGAACTTGAAAAATACGGAGTAATTTTAAGGGGGGACGATAGTGTAAAAAGTATTTCCGTTCAACCCTTGTTACAAGACGGTTATTATACCGAATACGATTCGCTAAACATATCCGTTAAAGTTGTTGACGGGTTAGAGCAAGCGGTTGCTCATATTTTAAAATACGGAACGGGACATAGCGAAACTATAATTACGACCGATAACGATTTAGCGGAAAAGTTTATGGATTCGTTAGATTCGGCTTGCGTTTACGTAAACGCTTCTACTCGCTTTACGGACGGCGGATGTTTCGGATTTGGGGCGGAACTCGGAATTAGCACTCAAAAATTACACGCAAGAGGACCGCTCGGATTAAAAGAAATGACTTCTTATCATTATAAAATATTTGGAAACGGACAGGTGAGGAAATGAAATTCGGAGTAATAGGATACGGAAAAATGGGTAGCGCGATAGTTAAAGCGTTGCTCGATAAAAACTTAGTTACAAAAAAAGATTTATTAATTTACGATACTTATGCGCCGACTTGCGAAAAAATAAGCGAAAGCGGAATAGAAGTCGCTAAAAGTTTGCAACAAGTTTTTGACGAAAGCGTAGTAGTACTTTTTTCTGTAAAACCGCAGGAATTAGATAACGTTTTCGGTAAAATAGAATGCGATAAAGTTTTAAATATTATTACCATAATGGCAGGCGTAAAAATTGACCGTTTCAGCGCGAAATTTAAGAATGCTAAAATTGCAAGAGTTATGCCTAATACTTGCGCCACGATAGGGCTATCAGCGTCTAGTTTATGTTTTTCGGCAAATTGCGAGCAAAAGGATAAAGCGTTATTTTACGAAATAATTTCGTCTTTCGGTTCGGTTGCCATAATAGATGAAAGTTTAATGGACGAAGTTATACCTTTGGCGGGTAGTTTTACGGCTTATGCTTACTATTACGCTAAAGCCTTTATAGATTCAGCCGTTTCAAGGGGAGTACCCGTAAACGTTGCAACAAAGCTAGTTACTGATTCTATGATAGGTTCTGCCGAAATGATAAAACAAAGCGGTAAAGATTTAGATACTTTAATTTCAGACGTTTGTTCAAAAGGCGGAACTACGCTTGCGGGATTAGATAAATTAAAACAAGCAAAAGTTGACGTAGCAGTAGACGAATGTTGCAAAGCTTGTAGCGAACGCTCAAGGGAGTTAGGTAAATAATTAAAAAAAAT
>CAJMEI010000021.1 GCA_905212395.1 uncultured Christensenella sp.
TATAATTTATAGACGTTTTATGTAGAGCCGAAAGGCAGGGATTAAGGAGTAAATTATGAGCAGGATTTTCAGAAGAATAGTATCGTTCTTGTTAGGGTTCGTAATGGGAATAAGCGCAGTTGCGGGCGCGCTGGTCGGAGGCGCGTACTGGGCGTATAAGAATATTTCTCTTAAAAAAGTCGGATTAGAACAAGACGGCTTTGGGGACGTAAACGAAATAACGGTAGAAGAAGCGTTGGATTTGTTTATGAAAATGTCGGAAAACCCGCAAAACTATTCCATAAAAGATTTTGAAGAAAAATACAATTTCGATTTGGAACAAGTGCTTAAAAATTTCGGCGTTGAATTAAAGAAAGAAACTTCTGACGAAAAAGCTAACGTAGAAGCTTTAAAAAACGTAAATCTTGCGTACTTGTTAAGCGGTAAAGGTATAGATATGTTCTTGGACACCGTTAGTCCCAGAGTTTTATTTAATTGGCTACCCGATTCGATTTTATCTTACGGTACGAGAGCAAGACTTGCGCAATACTCTTTAAACGACTTGATAAATACGGATAGCGTTACGGGCAATTTAGGAATAATCGACGCGTTGGCTACCGTAAAGTTAGGCGGATTGTTCCCGAGTTTATATACGGAAAACTACGATAAAAACGTACACTCCTACGTTTATACGTCCACCGATACCGAAAAGGGATATCTAGAGCTTTTAGGGAATTTTAACGTAGGTTCTTTAATAGCAAGCTTTACCGATAAAGACACAAATTTCCTTAACGAATTTTTAAGCGGAAGAATGACCGACATATCTCAAAAAAGCGTCGACCAACTTCTTTACGAATTGTTAAGTTCTTTCAATACGGATTTGGCCGAAACGGTAAGAGATTACGCTAAAACCTTGGGCGGAAAATCAATAAGCGATTTATTCATTTATACCGAAGAAGGAAATTATAAATTTAGCCCTGAAAATTTATTAAAAGGCATAAAATTCGGCTACATAGTCGGACTAACCGAAAAAGACGGACAGTGGTACGACGGAGATAAAAAAGCCGACGGCGTAAAATCTTTAATAGCGTCGTTTAGCGTAGGTTCTTTGTACGACGCGATACAGTCGGGCAAGAAGAGCGGAAACGTATCTCAAGCGATATTAGACAACTTAACCTATCAGTTGGGAGATTTGTCGATAGGCACGTTCTTATCCGAATTTATGGGCTACGAGCAAAACGAACAAGGCAAATGGGTTGCGCCGGAAGGCAAAAAGACTTTAAACTTGTTATCGTGTTTGGGCGGAATTTCCGTTAAAGGCATTTTGGGCGGAAACGGAACGATAGTAGAAAACATTTTAAAAACGCTAAAAGACTCTTTCAAAGGATACAGAGTCGGCGATTTCGTATCCGATTTTGTCGATATAGAAAAAACGGAAAACGGAAAATGGACGCAAAACGGCAAGGAACTTAACAAGCTTTTAAACGGAGTTTACGATATAGAAATAAACTCTTTAATTAAAGACAAGTACGACTTACAGTCCGTAATAATCGTTTTAAAAGACGCGATAGGCGAAGTGGCAGTCGGCGACATAATGGGATATAAGTGCGAAAGCGGAAAATGGTTTGACGGAACGGAAGAGATAGATAAAAAAATAGCTCTTGTTTGCGACGTAAAAATCAGTAACGTTTTAGATATATTCTTATCCGATTTCTCATTAACCAGCATAGTTAAGTGTTTAACGGGAGAATTGACGATAGGCGATATTTTAGAAACCTATTTAGACTTTAATTACGACGAAGTAACGGGAGTTTACTACAATTCTAACAACAAAGAAACCGTACCCGCATTAAAAAAATTGAGAAACGTTAAGTTGTGGCAGTTGGTTGCCCCGTTCGATAAGACGAGTTCTTACGATTTATTCGCCGTTTTAGACCAAATTAATTTAGGAGATTTCTTAGGGGAGAGAAACCAATACGACGGACGATGGACTTTAACGATTTCTTTCTTAACGGAAGAGTTAAGATTAAACGGAGCGTTCAATAAAGTTTTAGATATTAATTTAGGCAAACTTTTAGACCCTGCCGTAGGCGCGGAAGAAATTTTAGAGCCTTTAAAAGATTGTACTTTCGGCGAAATAGCTCAAAGCGCGATGTTTATGAGCTACGACGAAATAGGCGGAGTATGGGAATCTAAATACATAAATAAAATTTACAACTTTATGGAAGTGTTGGTAGAGATACCGTCTACCGTAAACGATTTAATAAACGTAATAAAAGGCGATATGGAAGTAGAGCCTTTCTTGAAAAAAACGTTGGGCGGAGTAAGACTCGGAGATTTAATCGCCGATATTCTAGACTATGAGTATATCGATTACGGCGGAACAGGAGTTTGGGCTAATTCTAACGGAGAAAGTTATAATCTTTACAACGTTTTATTCGATTACTTTGTTATAGACGACACTTACGATATAATAAACGATTTCGACAAGTTGGAAACGATAAAATCTTTAACCGGAATTTTGGAAATAGGAGATTTCTTAGCCCCGTTTACTTCTTTTAGTAAAGAAAGCGGAGTATGGACTAACGACGGAAATAAAACTTTATTAGTTTTAAGCGACGTGTTCAGCGTAAGAATTTCTTATATTTTATCCTTGATTCAAGACGCGTTAAACGGCAATAAAATTCAAGTAAAAGACGTGGTGGAAAACGTTTGCGGAAGAAATAGAAGTTTAGGCGATTACGTAAAAGACTTTTTACCGACCGACTTTAATTATAAGCCGTTAGAAGTTTTGGATAATTTAATAATTTATGAATTTTTAGATATCGTTTTAGACGGCAACGCAAAAGCTTACGGATTTGAAGACAACTACGCTTATTATACGTCTTTATTCGGCGATTTAATGATTGGCGATACGTTTGCCGAATTTATAAATTACACTTACGATACCGTAAACGGAATATGGCAAGACGATACTAAAACCGACGTTTATAAAATTTTAAACGCGGTAATGAGCGTTAAGTTTAAATTTATAATGCAAATTATAGATAAAGCCGTAAACGGAAAAGAAATAGATATTTCTAACACCGTAGAAGAAGTTTTAGGCTATAATACGATAAAATATTATACTGACGACTTCTTTAATATCGACAATAAAGCGTTAGATAAGATATTAGGAATAAACATTCCGCAATTCGTAGATATAGTAGTAGAAGGGAATGCAACGGAATATATCGGAAGCGACGGAGTTGCATACGAAAATTCAGTTGACTATTTGACCGACGTCTTAGGCGATATAATGGTAGGAGACACTTTCGCAAGTTTCTTAAATTATACTTATGACGAAGTAACTTTAAGCTGGAAAGACGGAGCGAATTCCGACGTATTGAGAATACTCAACGCAGTAATGAGTATAAAATTCAAGTTTATACTTGATACGGTAGATAAAGCAATCAACGGAGGAAAGATAGATATATCCGATACCGTGAAAGAAGTATTGGGAGACAATACGATAAAATACTACACGGACGACTTCTTTAATATCGACAATAAAGCGTTGGATAAAATTTTAGGAATAAACATTCCCGAATTTGTAGACATAATAGTAGAAGGAAACGCAGTCGACCATATCGGTTCGGACGGCGCGCCCTACGAAGACAGAGTCGATTATTTAACGGACGTATTAGAAGGCATAATGGTAGGCGACACGTTCGCTTCCTACGTAGGATATAATTTCGACGAAGTAAGCGAAAGTTGGAAAGACGGCATCGGAAACGATATTTATAGAATTTTAAACGACTTATTAAAGATAAAATTTGCTTACGTAATAAGAGAAGTTGCCGACATTATAAACGATAAAGCCGATTTAGCGGACTTATTAGAAGGAATTTTCGGTCGCGATACCACCGTAGGATATTACGTAGAAGAATTTTTAAACGAATCTGAATACGAACCCTTAAAATATCTTTACAATATAGGAATAAGGGAATTTGTAGACGTCGTAATTTGCGGGGACGCAACGGATAACGGCTACGTAGACGTAAAAGATTACTTAATAAATAAATTCGGAGAATTCGAAGTAGGAGAATTATTCGGACAATTCTTGAATTTAAGTAAAGGCGCGGACGGCGATTGGGTAAAAGAAAACGGACAAAAAGTCAAAAAGATTTTAGAAGTTCTTTTGTCGATAAACGTTTACGATACGATATTGTTTATTACCGACGGAGATTTTTCGGGCGAAGCAATATCGGCGTACGTTAAATTAAACGTAGGCGAAAACGAAACTCTAGGCGATTTGCTTAACGATTTAGGTCTAGAAAAACTAGACGGATTCAGATACGAATACGTATTTAAGTCTAACGGTAAGGGTATATATAGGGTTATGTACGAAGCGTTTAAGATAAACGTCGTAGAACTTGTCAAAGACCCTGCGAATTACTTTACCGAATTCTTTAAACAGTACGAGTTTATGGATTATATCGCAATGTACGGCGAATTTTTCGGAAACTACTACGATAAAAACGATAAAAAGTGGTACGACGGCGAACATGAACCAGCAAATAATGGGTCTATGACGCTTATGTGGACTACGCTCGGACTAGAAGGAACTATCGCCTTTACGATAGCTTACTTCTGTTTTAACGATTGGCTTGTAAAACAATGCGGAGATAAAATAGTCTACGACTTTATAGGGGACGCAATTAACGCCGTTTACGACGAAAGTTTAGACGTTTATAAGTTTGCCGATTTTACCCCCGTAAGCGAATTCTGGGATTTGTTGCTCGGAACAAAAGCGGGACAACTTTGCAAAAAGGGCTTTGACTTTAAAGGATATTTCTACGAAAGCAACGTATTGACGATAGGAAACGTTGCGGGATATTACTTGCAAAAATTTGCCTTTGCCGATTTCGAATTGGGCTACGATTACGGTTTATGGGAAGTTAAGGGCGATTACGCACAAACGCTATCGGCGATATTAAACTTCTCGCTTAAAGATTTTATAGATAGTTGCAAAGCTAAACAAGCGGTAGAATACCTTAAAGATTTATTTTCTCAAGTTCAGTTGGGCGACTTTTTAACGCAGGCTCTCGGAATGGAAAGTTCCCCGGACGGTTGGAAGAAAAAAGACAGTTACGATTATTATAAAAACTTATTCAGAGCGTTTTTCGATATAAATATCGTAAACACGATAGAAAGCATAAAAACAAACACCAAAAACGGCGTATTCTACGACGAAATTTACGGAGATATGTTTGGTAGAGATAAGAGCGTTGCTTATTATTTCGCAGACTTTTTCAATCAAACGTACAACGAAGAAAAAGGTCTTTGGGTAAACGCAAACGAAGAAGTTTTGTATAGTTGGTGTCAAACCGTATACGACGTAAATCCCTATACGTTCTTACATAGTTTAAGGGAGAACAATTTAAAAACGGCTTTAGAAGATACGTTCGGAGTTATTTTAATAGGAGATTTAACGTACGATTTAGTCGCTAAAATCAAATTCTTAGAATTAAAGACCGAAAAAATAGGCGACGCATACGTCAATAGCGGAGAATGGATTGCCCTAGCCGATACCTTATACAATATCAGCATAAACGATATAGTAGAAAATGCTAAGAAAGGAAGTTTTTGGAAAGAAAAATTCTGCAACTTGTATTTAGGCGATTATATTGCGTCGCTGATTAAAAAATTGCTACCTAAAATGAATACGGAAAGCGAAATAACGTATAAAGAGGACGGCTACGAAGTAAGCGGAGATTATTATAATTTGCTTACCGCGCTATTCAATATTTATATTATGGACGTTTCCGATAGTATTAAGGCAAAGAATTTTAAGGCGTATATTACGGGAGATAAAGCGTTAGGACCTGTAAAACCCGTAAGCGATATCGTGTTTAATAAAGGAACGCTCGTTTACGACGAAATAAACGATTTATGGCGCTTTAACGATGGCGAAATAGTTCCGCTCGACTTTTCTATAAGTTCTACCGTTAAGAAAAAAATAATGAAATTAACGGTAAACGAATTAGCTAACAACTTTAATTACTTATCTTTAATAAACGATTTGTTTATAGGCGACGTAATGGGTCTTTCTAGGGACGCAAAGTTCAAAGACGGAGCTAATACGATTTATAAATTTGCAGATGCGTTTTATACTTTAAATTCGGAAGGAAACAAAGTAAAATTCCCCTACGCAATAGATATAGACGACGACGGAGTTTGGTATTATAGCGACGGAGAATTCGACTACCCCATTACGCTAGAGGCTAACGAATGGTTCGGAACAAAAGTTTTCGAAGACTATTACAACGTAGAAATTACTACCGATAAAAACGGAAACGTATCCGTAACCGATTACGACACGGGTAAAATCTATCCCGTTTCTTACGATATAATAAACGACGTTTACGTAGTTACTTTGGACGCGGAAGAAGCTTGTTTCAACGTTTATAACGGGGTTCATTTCGTGGCTGAGCACAACGGAGTATTCAGACGTTATAAACAAAGCGAATTAATACAAAGATTGTCTAATATAAGAGTTTTAGACTTGTTAAACGGCGTAGATTTAAACGAAATATTCGGCGACGTTTACGTAGGACATTTACTCGAATACGTACAAGGCGATATGTCGGACGACCCCGATAATCAATACGATTACACGAATACTTACGAAAAATATAAATGGTATTCGGACGAAGGAAAACAAGACAGATTAGACGCTTTAAACGAATTAGTATCCAATATTTGTTTGGGCTCGGTATTCGACGGTACTTTGGATATTTATCAAGAAGGTCAAAAACTTGCGATAAAAGATATAGTAGACGTTGAAACTATTCCCGTACTTTACAGCATACAAGACGTTAAGATAAAGGATATGGGAGACGCTATCAGGGCTTTATACGTCGGCGAAGTAATGGAAGACGAAGAAATAGACGTTTTGGTAGACGAAAACGGAAACTACTTATATAAATCTTTCGATTCCGAAGCTTTGTATCCTTATTATACTTACGCTAAAAACGCAAGCGGAGTTTACGAATACGCGTACGTAAACGTAAAACAAGACAGCGGTTATTATTACGATAACGGCGCTGAAAGGGTTGATTTACAAGCTAAAAAAGTTTGGGCTAAAACCAACAGATTTACCGATTTAAGGTATTCGGTAAAAGACGGATATATTTATAAAAGCGGCGAAAAAGTTGGCGCCTTAACGCCGTACGGAACTCGTGAAAACGCATACGTATGCAATATGAACGACTCTACTAAGTTTTACGCTATTTCAAGAGAAGACGCTAAGGGAAATTTAGTTTATTATAAAGCGATAGACGAAACGTTTTTAGAGTCTTCCGTAACGCACGTAGAAAATACGTTGCTTAACGTAGTTGCGGGAATTCAACTTAAAGAACTCAACAAATACAATTTCTCGCAAACGTTGGTAAACAAAATTACGGGCGAAGCAAGCATAGGCGAATTCTTTGACAGAGAAGATACGGGAATTTTAAGTTTATTCACTCAAAAAGAGCTTAATAAAACTTCTATCAGTTCCTTCCCCGACGCAATTAAGAACAAAGTAACCACTTGCGGAGTCGGACAAATGATGGACGCGGGATTAGTTTCGATTTCGGTAGAAAAACAAGCTAAATTAGACGCGATTTTCTCCGCAGGCGGAGCTAGCGTAGAATGGAGAAATTTACCCGTAAACGACTTTGTTGACCAGTTGCTAGATAGAATAACGGTATAAAAAATAAGCTTTCGGAAAAGGAGAAAACCTTTTCCGAAAGAAAAAGCCAAAAAGTAATTGACAAAAACAAAAAAAACTGTTACAATTTAACGTGCTTTTAATAAAGCAAACCTTGCTTGCCTTGTGGCAAGCCGAATAAGACCGGGAGGTAAAAATATGAACAAGTACGAAATGCTTTACATTCTTAAAGCGGATTTAACTGACGAAGCAAGAGATTCTATAATCGAAAAATTCGAAAATTTAGTTAAAAATGCCGGCGGAAACGTAGAAAAGACGGATAAGTGGGGAGTAAAAAAACTCGCTTACGAAATCGACTATAAGTCGGAAGGTTACTATGTTCTTATGACTTTCAGCTGTGAAGCTTCTTTAATTTCGGAAATCGAAAGAGTTGCGAACATCACGGAAGAAATGCTCAGAAGAATGATTGTTAAGCTTTAAGATAAAGGAGAGAGAAATGAATAAGATATTCTTAATCGGAAACTTGACCAAAGACCCCGAACTTACCGAAACGAGTAACGGGACGAGCTTATGCCGTTTCGTAATCGCCGTAAACAGACCTTACGCGCCTAACGGAGAAGTCGATTATTTCAATATAACCGTTTGGAGAGCAGTAGCGGAAAGTTGCGGAAAATTCCTTAAAAAAGGTAGCAAAGTTGCGGTAAGCGGAAGTTTGCAAAATCGTTCTTACGACGATAAAGACGGAATAAAGAGATACGTTACGGATATCGTTGCAGGAGAAGTAGAATTCTTATCGCCCAAGAGCGCGGGCGACAACAGTTCGGCAAACAGCGAAAAAGCGGAGAAGGTTGAAAAATTACAAACCGTTCCCGAAGATGACGATTTGCCGTTTTGATATTTAAAAGGAGTTAATTATGGAAGAAAAAACCGTTAAAAAACCGATAAAGAAAATGTCCAGAAAAAAAGTATGCATTTTCTGCGTTGAAAAAACTGAAAAAATAGACTATAAAGACGTAGCTAAATTAAAGAAATTCGTAACCGAAAAGGGCAAAATGCTCCCAAGGCGTATGACCGGAGTTTGCTCTACCCATCAAAGACTTCTTGCTACCGCTATTAAGCAAGCAAGAATGGTTGCGTTACTTCCCTTTAAAGGAGAGTAAAATTATAAACGGCGTAGCAAAATTGCTACGCCGTAACTTATTGTCAAAATATAAAATTCATTAATTTAAGTAAAAATGATTTTTTAGGATAAAATCTTAAATTTTTATTTAAAACGCTTTACAAAAGGGGATAAAAATGTTATAGTATAAAGCGATAAAAAGCTTATCAATCCCCCCTTATCATAAATAATCAAAAGGCAGTTTGTTTACGCAAACTGCCTTTTGAATTTTGTTTAAGCAACTTCTTCAAACGGTTTATAAAAGAATATAAAGAATATTAAATATAATCCTGCAAGCCCTACTAAAACGTAAACTATATTAGCTAAAATCGGCATAAACGAAAACACCCAACTAACAAAGTTAAAGTTAAAAAATCCGACTATAAGCCAGTTTAACGCGCCCGCTATTGCAAGAATAAAAGCGATAATACTCGTAATTTTCATACCTACCTCCTAAAAGTAGTATGAAATAAAACGAATTTTTTATGCGATTTATTTGTTTTTAATAAATTCCAACCAAAGTTTATCAAAATCTACCGTTTCAACGAAATCGCTTTTGTCAAACGATACGAAATTGTATTTTGCAAAATTTAAAATATGCGTTTTTAACAGTACGGGAGTGGGGATATCCAGAGTATTGCATATTTCGCTTAATACGTCGAAAAATAACGACCATACCATTTTGTCGGCGTTGATGTCGTATTCCATATCCTTAACTATTTTTTGTTTCTTTAAAGTTTTAGCCCAAATTCTAATCATAATTAAATTATTGCATACTTTTATTAAAAAATCAAGAATTTTCGGCTTTTAAAAAACTTGCAAAAAAACGTTTTTAGTATTAAAATAAAATAAGAAGGTTTTCGGAAAACACTTCTATTAAAAAAACCGAGGTATAAAAATGAATACTACTAAATTGTGTAGAGCAGGCTTAATTTCCGCTATTTATTGCGTTTTAACGATAGCTATTTCTCCGCTGAGTTTCGGCGCGATACAATTTCGCTTTGCCGAAGCTTTAACCGTGTTACCGCTATTCTACCCCGAATCTATTATAGGTCTTACAATAGGCTGTTTAATAGCAAATATATTCGGAAACGGCGTTTTGGATATAGTTTTGGGTACTCTTGGTACGTTAATTTCAAGTTTACTTACTTATTTTGTGGGGAAAAGGCTAAAAAAATTCCCCGTTAAGCTTATTGTCGGCGAGTTATTTCCTATCGTTATTAACGCAGTTTTAGTTCCGTTTACTTTTTGCGCTTTTGCAGATTTAAAACACGCGTACTTTTTAGGCGTTTTAACCGTAGGATTAGGTCAACTTGCGGTAATTTCAACGTTGGGAACAATTCTTGCCGTGTCGATAAACGGTATGTTAAACAAAAAGAGTAACTTCTAAACGATATTTTTAAATAAAAATAAATTTATAAAGTTTTATCCGTAGGACGTTAAAGTCCTACGGATAAAGATTATGGAAA
>CAJMEI010000022.1 GCA_905212395.1 uncultured Christensenella sp.
AAAATAATTTTATTCTTTTCCCGTTATTTTACGAGCGACATAAACACCGCTTGCGGACGCGTGCGATAAGGAGTGAGTTACTCCGCTACCGTCCCCTATAACGTATAAGCCTTTATGTTTGGTTTCCAAATTTCTGTCTATCGCTACTTGCATATTGTAGAATTTTACTTCTACTCCGTACAAAAGCGTGTCGTCGTTAGCAGTTCCGGGACAAATTTTATCCAAAGCGTAAATCATTTCTATAATGCCGTCTAAAATACGTTTAGGCATAACTAGCGACAAATCTCCGGGAGTTGCCGAAAGCGTAGGCGTAACGTAACCTTCTTCTATACGAGAAACGGTACTTCTTTTACCCCTAATTAAATCTCCGAATCTTTGTACCATTACCCCTCCGCCTAGCATATTAGAAAGTTTTGCTATACTTTCCGCGTATGCCGTAGAATCGTTAAAAGGTTCGGTAAAATGCTTGGAAACAAGAAGCGCAAAGTTTGTATTTTCGGTATGTTTACTCTTATCTTCGTAGCTGTGTCCGTTTACGGTTACAATTCCGTTAGTGTTTTCCGTAACGACCGCTCCGTTAGGATTCATACAAAACGTTCTTACTTTATCGCCGTATTTTTCGGTAGTGTAAACAATTTTACTTTCGTATAATTCATCGGTTAAATCGCTGAAAATTACAGCGGGCAATTCTACCCTTACGCCTATATCTACCCTGTTTGAAAGCGTTGCTATTTTTAATTTTTTGCAAACTTCTTCCATCCATTTGCTACCGCTTCTGCCAACGGATATTACGCATTTTTCGCTGGTGTATTCTTTACCGCCCGCTACGATTTTATATCCGCCGTCGATAACTTCTACGTCCGTTACGGGCGTATTAAAGTAAAATTCAACTTTATCCTTTAAAAAATTATATAAATTCGTAAGTACGACGTAATTTTTATCCGTTCCTAAATGTCTTACGCTGGCTTCTAATAAGTGAAGTTGACTTTGCAAGCATAATTTTTTAATTTTAGAATTAGCGGTTGTATAAAGTTTAGTGCCTTCTCCGCCGTTTTGCATATTTATTTCGTCAACGTATTTCATTAGATCAACGGCTTTTTCTTTACCGATAAACTCGTGCAACGTTCCGCCGAATTGATTAGTTATATTGTATTTTCCGTCCGAAAACGCTCCCGCTCCGCCAAAACCGTTCATAATTGCGCAAGTTGAACAGTGTATACAGCTTTTTACTTTTTTATCGGAAATAGGACAATGTCTTTTTTCCAAACTGTTTCCCGCTTCGAAAACCGCAATTTTTAAATTCGCGTTTTGCTTTACAAGTTCGTAAGCGGTAAAAATGCCACCCGGGCCTGCGCCTATAATTATACAATCGTAATTCATAATTCTCCTTACGTTAGCGTTTTGTAGAAAACAGCTATCTTTTGTCATCCGATTTATTAAAGTCTATAAAAAGTTAATTTTTTGCCTATCCACTAAATATTTTATCACCTTGCGGTACTATTATAATACTTATGTTTTACGCTTCTCGTTTGAAATACTGCGAAGTTCTAAACCCTTGCAAGCAAGTTTCCAACTTCTTGTATTATAAATAAAATTTGAAATACTGCGAAGTTCTAAACCTTTGCGAGCAAGTTTCCAACTTCTTGTATTATAATAACATTATTATTTATTGTCAAACGTTTATTCTTAAATTTTTATCTTGGAACAAAATGGCTAATAAAAGTTTTTACTCGGTTCTTACGGCGTTTATTTCGTCCTTAAATATTTAGCTTCTTTTGCGTACCTGCGTAACTTTTGACACACCCGAAACAATTACTTACTAAACACTTCTTCTGCGTATCTTACGGTATCCATTGCGTCTTTGCAATATCTATCGGCGTTTATCTTTTTTGCGTATTCTTCCGTTAAAACCGCTCCGCCGACGGCAATTTTAACTTCGGGCGTTTTTTCGTTTAAAAGCTTAATTGTCTGTTCCATTGCGGGAACGGTAGTTGTCATCAGTGCCGACAACCCTACTAATTTTACACCGTTGTTTTGTACCGCTGATAAAACTTCTTCAGGCGGAACGTCCTTTCCTAAATCTATAACTTCAAAACCGTAGTTTTCAAGCAAAAGTTTTACGATATTTTTTCCTATATCGTGAACGTCGCCTTTAACCGTTGCAAGAACTATTTTCCCCTTTTTGGCTTGGGAACTGTTTTGCATAGAATTTTTTATCTTTTCAAACGCGACTTTCGCGCATTCCGCGCTAATTAACAACTGCGGAAGAAATACCGTTTTTTGTTCGTAGCCTTTGCCGACCTTGTCTAAGGCGGGAATTATATCTTCGTTTACTATTTCAAGCGGTTTTTTAACGTTTAATAATTTTTGAGTAATTTCACCCGATTTTTCTTTATACCCCTTAACGATTGCTTCTTGCAAATCGCTTTCTCCGCTGACGGACGGGGACGCAACTGCCGTTTTTTCAGTCGTTTGAACGCTTTTAACGTTATTTAACGCAAATGAACAATAGTCGTTACAATTTTCGTCCCAACCGTTTAATAAGTTAAACGAGCGATAAGCATTTATCATTTCGTACGAATACGGATTTATTATCGCTCCGCTTAACCCGTTTTGCAAGCAAAGAGTAAAAAATACCGAGTTTACGTTGTCCCTTTCGGGCAATCCGAACGAAATATTAGAAACGCCTAAAACGGTTTTACACTTTAATTCTTGACTAATTTTCTTTAATGCGTTTAACGTTACTATAGCGGAAGAACTATTTGCGCTTACGGTCATAGTTAAAGTATCGAAAATTAAATCTTTTTTGTCGATAGAATATTCTTTTGCTTTTTCAATTATTTTTTTTGCAATTTCGACTCTTCCGTCTACCGTGTCGGGAATTCCGTTTTCGTCCAACGTCAAGCATACTACCGCTCCGCCGTATTTTTTTACTAGCGGAAATATACTTTCCATACTTTCCTTTTTACCGTTGACGGAATTTATTATGGCTTTTCCGTTATAAATTCTCAGTGCTTTTTCCATTGCTTTAACGGAAGACGTATCTATTTGCAAAGGTAAATCGCATACTTCTTGTATGGCTTTTACAACGCTGACCAAAGTTTTTTCTTCGTCTATTTCGGGTAGTCCTACGTTTACGTCTAAAACGTGAACTCCATTTTCTTTTTGGTTTTCCGCTTCCGATAAAATATAGTCTAAGTCGTTATCTTTTAACGCCTGTTTAAAGCGTTTTTTACCCGTAGGATTTATTCTTTCCCCTATCAAAACGCAAGATTTATCAAAAGTTACCGCGTGAGTATAAGAAGATACTACCGTCCTGTTTTTTTCTATTATTCCCTTTGGTTTTTTATCTTTAATTATTTTAAAAAGTTCGGCTATATGTCGATTATCAGTTCCACAGCAACCACCGACGAGCCTTACCCCTTTATTTAAAACTATCTTTACTTCTTCGGCAAATTCGTTTGGCGAAATATCGTACAGGGTTTTGCCTTTATCGTCTACGTAAGGCATACCCGCGTTCGGTTTAAAAACGATAGGCAAGGAAGAATTTTCTAAATATTTATCTATTACTTTCCCTAGCGTTTTAGGTCCGAAAGAACAATTTACGCCTATTGCGTCGGCTCTCATTCCTTCGAGCAATGCTACCATGCTTTCGGGCGTTGCCCCCGTTAAAAGTCTTTCGTCTTCTCCGTACGCGTTAGACACTATTACGGGAAGAGAGCAACTTTCCTTTACCGCTAAAAGACAGGCTTTCGTTTCGTAGCCGTCGGTAAAAGTTTCTGCCATAACTAAATCTACGCCGTATTTTACACCGAATTTTACAGCCTTTTTAAAGGCGTTTACGGCGTCTTCGAAGTCTAAATCTCCGTACGGTTTTAAAAGTCTTCCGCAAGGACCTATATCTAAGGCGATATATTTTTGTTGATTGCCGTTAGATTTTTCCCTTGCGTTTTTAGCTATTTCAACGGCTTTTTTTATTAAAAGTTCTAGCGTAACGTCGTCGTATTTTAAAGCGTTTACCCCAAAAGTATTTGCGCAAACTACGTTTGCGCCCGCATTAAAATACCCTAAATGCACTTTTTCAACGATATCGGAATGAGTTAAATTCCAACTTTCCGAACTTTCACCCGCTTTTAAACCCGCTTCTTGCAAGGAAGAACCCATTGCTCCGTCGAGTAGAACGATATTGTCTTTTAAAAACTCTTTAAAATTCATACTTTTTAATTCCTATAATCGCCGTTACCGATTTAGACGGCGACATTATTAAAGAAGAGTTAAGCGTTAATCCTATTTTCTTTTCACATTCGAGCAAAGAAAAAATTTGTTTTTGAAATTGCAATGGCAAATCTCCAAATCCCGCCGAAAATCTCGGTTTTGTCCCGTTAGGATATTTTTTGGAAATTTCTCCGTTAAATTTATTGCACAAACTTTCCACTCTTTCCGCGCCTATCCCCTGTAAAATTAAAGTTTTACTCGGCGATAAATAAGAGTACTTTTTTATAAGTCTATCCATTTCTATTCCTATGGTGCAGGCAAAAATTATGGCTTTTTCGCAACCGCTTAAATTGTCGGCGAGATTTTTACTGAAAACTTTTACACCTTCAAAATCGCAAACGTTATTGGCAATTTTTAAATTTAACTCCCTATAAACCACCAAAAACTTCAACTTGTCGTCTACTAGACGAATGCAATCGTTTATTATGTTTTCGCTTGTTTCGTCGCACGAGCAATACCTTTTTATTTCTTTTAAATTATACGGAATAAAAGGATAGCTTTTAGTTTTAATTACGCTCATTTTCCTATCATAAAAGAAAGATTTTGTTGAATGGTTTTAGCAACGTCGGGCTTATTCATAGTGTAAACGTGAACGTTGTTTATCCCGTTTGCAAATAAATCTATAATTTGGTCGGTTGCGTAAGCAATTCCCGCTTGTTTCATCGCGTCTTTATCATAGCCGAATTTATCGACCAACGCCTTAAAGCGTTGTGGCATAAACGAACCCGAAAGTTGTATTGCCCTTTTTACCTGGCTTGCGTTTATTATAGGCATTATACCAGCAACTACCGGAACGCTAACCCCCGTTTCCCTTAATTTATATAAGAAGTTATATAAAAGGTTGTTGTCGAAAAACATTTGAGTGGTTAAAAAATCCGCCCCCGCGTCGACTTTTTCTTTTATGTATTTTAAATCTTCTTTTTGATTTGCGCTTTCGGGATGTACTTCGGGATAGCACGCGCAACCTATGCAAAAGTTTTCGTCTATTTGTTTAATATCCCTTATAAGTTCTACGGCGTGCTTGTACTCCCAACCGCTTCTGTCCTGATTTTTAAGCTCGTCGGGAATGTCGCCCCTTAACGCCATAATATTTTCTATCCCCGCTCGCCTAAAATCTTGAATACGCTTTCTTACGAATTCTTTAGAAGAAGAAACGCACGTTAAATGCGCCAAAGTGGGTACGGAATATTTTTCTTTAATTATTTTGGCAATTTTTAAGGTGTTTTCGCTAATTCCGCCACCCGCGCCGTAAGTTACGCTTAAAAAGGACGGCGATAATTTTGCTATTTCTTCTATTGCGGTTTCTACGCTATCGAAAGTATCTTCCGTTTTTGGCGGAAACACTTCGAAAGATAGAGAAATTTTACCCGAATTTACAACTTTACTTATTTTCATACTTCACCTTTAATATTAAAAATTTAAAAGGATTTTCCCGATTTGATTTTATCATAAACACTTACTTTTTACAAATAAAAATCAACCTATTTATAGAAATAGCTATATAAATTTTTTCTTTTTTTCGTTTTAAATACGAATAAAAATATTAAATTTTAGATAAAAAAATCGGAAACCGTAAGTTTCCGATTTTGTATAAATTATCTCTTGCTGAATTGAGGAGCTCTACGCGCTTTCTTTAAGCCGTATTTCTTTCTTTCTTTCATTCTGGGGTCTCTGGTTAAGAAACCTGCTTTCTTTAAAGCCGAACGAAGATTAGCATCCGCAACCGTTAAAGCTCTTGCTATTCCGTGACGGATAGCTCCTGCTTGTCCCGTATATCCGCCGCCTTTTACGTTTACTACAACGTCGTATGCGGTAGCGTTATCGGTAATAGTAAGGGGCGAACATATTACTTGTTTTTCAATTTCGTTGGCGCAATAATCGTCAATACTCTTTCCGTTGATGATTATAGTTCCGTTTCCGCCGGGGAGTAATCTAACTCTTGCAACGGCAGTTTTTCTTCTACCCGTTCCCCAGTATTGAATTTTTTTCTTAACAGCTTTTGCCATTTCTTCTTCCCCCTATTACTTGTCGATTTTCAACTCAACGGGTTGTTGAGCGATATGTTTGTGTTCAGCGTCTTTATAAGTTCTGAGTTTGGTCAACATACTTCTTCCAAGACTGTTTTTGGGTAACATTCCTTTAATCGTTTCGTAAACGAGTTTGTCGGATTTTTGTTCAATCATTTTTCCGTAAGGAATTTGTTTAAGACCGCCGATGTATCCGGTGTGATAAGAATATAATTTCTTTTCAGCTTTTTTACCGGTTAAAGCGATTTTATCGCAGTTGATAACTATTACAAAATCTCCGCAATCTACGTTGGGAGTAAAAGTAGGTTTATGTTTTCCTCTTAAAACGGCGGCAACTTGGCTTGCAAGTCTTCCGAGCGGAACGTCCGTTGCGTCAACTATAAACCATTTTCTTTCTACCGTTTTGGCATTTGCCATATAGGTTTTCATTATAATTTCTCCTTGAATATCGTGTTTAAGATTACAAAAAACCGCAAGTAAAGGGGCTAATTCTACGCGCGCTTTTTTATAACGCTAAAATAGTTTATTATTTTTTACGTTTTTTGTCAAGCGTTTTACGCTAAAATCTGTTGTTTTTTACGCTATTTATATATATTAAAATTAAAAAAACTATATTTGCTACTCATTTTTCTCTTCACCACTATATATTGTTTCACGAGAAATTTTTTATTTTTTTCGTTTTTTTTCTTGACATACTATTTTTACAAGCGTATAATTTAATCAAACATTTGAATAATTGTTCAACTATTTGAAAGGAGAGTATATTATGAAAAAAAGTTACGAAATCGAAGTTGACTGCGCGCACTGCGCTCAAAAAATGGAAGACGAAGCAAACAAAACGCAAGGCGTAAAAAAGGCCGTAGTAAATTTTATGGCTCTTAAAATGATTGTAGAGTTCGAAGAAGGCGCAAACGAAAAAGAAGTAATGAAGCAAGTTCTTAAAAACTGCAAAAAAGTAGAAGACGACTGCGAAATTTATTTATAAAAATTACAAATTAATTTATCCCCTAATTTGCATAAAATTAGGGAATTATATTTTAAAAAATATGAGTAAAAAACAAAAAAAAGTATTTTGGAGAATAATTATTTCTACCGTACTACTCGTCGGGGTAATAATATTCGACCATTTGGTTTCTTTTAAAAAATTAGAAAAATTAAAAATTTTGTTATACTCAATTCCCTACGCCGTTATCGGATACGACGTAATTAGAAAAGCGTTTAAGGGAATTATCCACTTGCAAGCCTTTGACGAATGCTTGCTTATGACTATCGCCACAATCGGAGCGGTAGCTATGGGCGAATATACGGACGGCGTTGCCGTTATGATTTTGTATCAAACGGGAGAGTTGTTCCAATCTATCGCGGTAGGAAAAAGTCGTAAAAACATAGCCTCGCTTATGGATATTCGTCCGGATTACGCAAATCTCGTCGTAGACGGAAAAACTGAAAAAGTCGACCCTGACAGCGTTGCCGTAGGAAGCGAAATTGCGGTATTCCCCGGTGAAAAAATCCCGATTGACAGTGTTATTACAAAGGGAACTTCGGCGTTAGATACTTCCGCCCTTACGGGAGAAAGCGTGCCGATGGACGTTAAAGAAGGCGATACCGTTTTAAGCGGAGCCATAAATTTAAACGGCGTTTTACATATGACCACAACCAAAAAATTCGGTGAGTCTACCGCTTCTAAAATTTTGGAAACGGTTGAAAACGCTTCTTCTAAAAAATCTAAAAGCGAAAACTTTATATCTAAATTTGCGAGAGTTTATACCCCCGCAGTCGTTATTTCGGCTTTATGTTTGGGGATATTCCCACCCGTTATTCGACTTATAGGCGGACATTCTCCGCTTTGGAAGAGTTGGGTTTATAGAGCTTTAACCTTTTTAATAGTAAGTTGCCCTTGCGCGTTAGTTATCTCTATTCCGCTATCGTTTTTCGCAGGGCTTGGCGGAGCGAGTAAAGAAGGTATTTTAATAAAAGGTTCTTCTTACCTAGAAACCTTATCGAAAGTCAAATACTTACTGTTTGATAAAACGGGGACTATTACCAAAGGCGTATTTAAAGTAGTAGGCGTCCATCACAGCCCTGTTTCGGAAGAAGAAGTTTTATTCTACGCGTCCCACGCGGAAAATTATTCTTCTCACCCCATCGCCAAAAGTATAGTTAAAGCTTACGGAAACCCAGTTGACGAAAGTATAGTTCAATCCGTAAAAGAAATAAGCGGAAACGGAGTTACGGCTATTGTAAACGGTAAAAGCGTTGCTTGCGGAAACGATAAACTAATGAAATCGCTAGGCGTAGAATATTTGCCTTGCCATAGCGCGGGAACCGTTGTACACGTGGTCGTAGACGGCGCGTATTGCGGACATATTTTAATAGCGGACATAATTAAAGAAGAAAGCAAACTTACCCTTGAAAAGCTTAAAAAGGGCGGGCTTAAAAAAACCATTATGCTTACGGGGGATAACTACTCCACCGCCGAGCAGGTAGCTAATACCGTTAACGTAGATGAATTTAACGCAGGTCTACTACCTGCCGATAAAGTTCGCATTACGGAAGAAGTTTTGCAAAAAGCCAAAGGCGAAAAAGTCGCGTTCGTCGGGGACGGCATAAACGACGCTCCCGTTTTAGCAAGAGCCGACTTAGGTATAGCTATGGGCGCGCTCGGTTCGGACGCGGCGATAGAAGCGGCGGACGTAGTTTTAATGGACGATAATTTACTTAAAATCCCTAAAGCTATTAAAATAGCCAAAAAATGTATGCGTATCGTTTACGAAAACATTATATTTGCTTTGGGCGTTAAATTTGCGTGCCTAATTTTAAGCGCGCTGGGAATTGCAAATATGTGGCTTGCGATTTTTGCCGACGTAGGCGTTATGATTCTTGCCGTTTTAAACGCAATTCGTTGCCTTAACGTAAAAAAATTGTAAGTAATTGATTTATATAAAGTTTTGTGATAAAATATAAAACAAAGCTTACTTTAAGGTGGCAAATGGAACGAGAAAATCAAAAAGATTATACGAAAAAAATTATAACGATACCTAACGCATTGTCTTTATTAAGATTACTGCTAATACCAATAATCGTTTGGGCGTTTTGCGTGTTAAAAAATAGAGTTTTAACAATAATGCTACTACTCGTTTCGGGTTTGACCGATATAGTTGACGGGGTTATCGCAAGAAAATTTAATATGGTAAGCGACGTAGGAAAACTTTTAGACCCTATTGCCGATAAACTTACTCAACTTGCCGTTTTCTTTTGCCTTATGTTCGATTTTTATAGAAACGACTATACTTTAAAACTAATTATGTTCATTACGATGATTGTAGTTTTAATTATTAAAGAAGTCGTACAAGGCATTTCGGGAATAGTTTTAACGAAAAGATGTCAAAAAATCTTTTGCGCCAGTTGGTGGGGAAAAGTAAGCGCAGGCACGATTTATTTAACGGTCGTACTACATCTTATTTGGTCAAATCTAAATTTAGTTGTCAGCGTAATTTCGGTTAGCGTAACCATAGCGTTTATGATTTTCGCTACCGTTATGTATCTTATAAGAAATAATCTTTTAATTAAACAAGAAGAAAAGGAAGTAAATGAGTAATCAAATAAAATGCTGTGAAAAAACGGAAGTTCATAAAGACTTACTTGAAAAAGTAAACGCAAGCTTGCCGGACGAAGAAAAATTGTACGATTTAGCCGAGCTTTTTAAAGTTTTCGGGGATTCGACGAGAATGAGAATTTTATTCGTTTTATTCGAAGAAGAAGTATGCGTTTGCGATTTGTCGCAAGCACTTTCCATGACGCCTTCCGCAGTTTCTCATCAACTTAAAATTTTAAAACAAAATAAACTTATTAAGTTTAGAAAAAGCGGAAAATCGGTATTCTATTCGCTTGCGGACGAACACGTTAAAACCATAATAAGTCAAGGTATGGAACATATCGAAGAATAACTTTTTGCATTTTAATATATTAAATCGGGGCTGTCG